>NZ_JBFUJE010000235.1:0-6122 GCF_056401535.1 Luteibacter sp. P4_E6
TGGTCGAAGTCGGTACGACCAACCGCACCCATGCCACCGATTATCGCAACGCGATCAACGAGCGCACCGGTCTGGTGATGAAGGTGCACACGTCGAACTACCGTATCCAGGGTTTCGTCGCGGAGGTCGCGGCGCCCGAGCTCGCCGCCATCGCCGATGCGGCCGGTGTGCCGTTGCTAAACGACCTGGGTTCGGGAAGCCTCGTCGATCTCGCACGCTACGGGCTGGCAAAGGAGCCGACCGTGCGGGAGGCCGTCGAGGAAGGGGCGCGCCTGGTCACTTTTTCCGGCGACAAGTTGTTGGGCGGACCGCAGGCCGGCTTCATCGTCGGCGATCGCGCGCTGATCGCCGAGATCAATCGCAACCCCCTCAAGCGCGCGCTCCGTGTGGACAAACTTCGCCTGGCAGCGATCGAAGCCACGCTCGCGCTTTATCGCGACCCGGATCGCCTCGCCGAACGTTTGCCGACGTTGCGCTTCCTCTCCCGGGCGCACGCGGACATCGAAGCGCAGGCACATCGCCTGCAACCAGCGGTGGCGCAGCATCTCGACGAAGCCTTCGTCGTCGATGTCGCCGACTGCCAGAGCCAGATCGGATCCGGCGCGCTGCCGCTGGACACACTTCGCAGCGCCGCGCTGCGTATTCGTTCGCGCGGCAGCCAGGATGCACTGGAGCAACTGACAGCGGCGCTACGCGCGCTTTCGTATCCGGTGATCGGACGTGTTTCCGAAGGCGCCCTGCTGCTGGATCTTCGTTGCCTGCAGGAAAGCGACGAGGCCGCCTTACTTGCGATCCTGGGCGAGCTGGACACCGCGGGGCTGGCCGCACACCGGCCGTGATCGTCGGCACGGCAGGCCACGTCGATCATGGGAAGACATCGCTGGTCAGGGCTCTCACCGGTGTCGATGGCGATCGCCTGAAAGAAGAAAAAGCCCGCGGGATCACCATCGACCTCGGCTTCGCTTACCTGCCCCTGCCCGATGGCCAGACGCTGGGCTTCATCGATGTGCCCGGACACGAGCGTTTCGTGCACACCATGGTCGCCGGTGCCGCCGGCATCGACATCGCACTGCTCGTGGTGGCGGCCGACGATGGCGTGATGCCACAAACGCGGGAGCACCTGGCGATTCTCGACCTGCTCGGCACACGTCGCGCGCTGATCGCCCTGACCAAGGCCGACCTGGCGACACCGGAACGTCTCACCGAGGTCTGCGCGCAGATTCATGAAGCGACGAAGGAGACCTCACTGGCCGGCGCGGCGATTCTGCCTGTCTCGTCCGCCACCGGCGAGGGCATCGATGCGCTACGCGAGCGACTGGTCGCCGAAGCACGTGCACTTGACGAACGCGGTCATGACGGTCGGTTCCGTCTTGCGGTCGATCGCGTCTTCACCCTCCCCGGGATCGGCCTGATCGTGACCGGCACGGTGCTTTCCGGTGTCGTGCACGCGAAGGACACCGTATGTCTCAGTCCATCGGGATTAACGGCGCGCGTCCGCTCACTTCACGCGCAGAACCGGCCCGTCGAGACCGGTCGCGCGGGTGACCGCTGTGCCCTCAACCTCGCTGGGGAAGATATCGGTAAGGACGCGATCCATCGGGGCGACATGGTGCTCGATCCCTTCCTCCACGCACCGACCGATCGCATCGACGCGCGACTGCACCTGCTGCCTTCAGAACCCCGGGCCGTCGAACCCTGGCTTGCCGTACGGCTGCACCATGGCGCCGTGGAGGTCGGCGCCCGCGTCGTGCCACTCGAGGGTCAGCAACTGCGTCCGGGACAGACGGCGGACGTGCAACTGGTACTGGATCGGCCCATCGCCGCCGCCTCGCAGGATCGCTTCGTGCTGCGCGACGTCTCCGCGCGACGCACGATGGGCGGCGGACAGTTCATCGACCTGCGCGCCCCGGAGCGCCATCGCCGCACGCCGGCACGCGTGGCCGAGCGCGCCGCACTGGGCTTCGACGATCCGCAACGGAGCCTTGCCGCCTTGCTCGACATGCCATCGTTGTCGTGGGACCTCGGCGCCTTTGCGCGTGACCGGGCCCTCTCCGCGGCGTTAGTGGAGGGGATCGTCCGCGAACTCTCACCATTGGTGTTCGATACGGCCGACGAACGTATCGCGATCGGTCATGCCTCATGGCAACACTTTGTCGCCGCCTTGATCGACCGTCTCGACGTGTTCCACGCGGCTAACCCGGACCTTCAGGGCATGGCGCGCGAGAAGCTCCGCAAGGCGGTAAAGCCGGAACTTCCACCCGCTGCGTTCACCATGGCCTTGCAGCATCCCGACCTCGCGGAGCGCGTCGCTCGCGACGGCGCCTTCGTGCGTCTTGCCGGCCACCTGATGCGCTTGAGTCCGACGCAGGAGGCACTATGGACCTCGGTCGCGCCCCTGCTGGCTGGCGAGGCACGCTTCCGTCCGCCCCGCGTGCGCGACATCGCCGGTGTGCTCTCGTATCCCGAGGCGGACATCCGGCACCTGTTCCATCGGGTGGCGCGGATGGGACGCGTGGATGAGGTCAGTCACGATCATTTTTTCCTGCGTACAACCGTCCACGAGATGGTACAGATAGCGGCCGATATCGAGGCCCATGCAGCGGATGGCTGGGTGACGGCCGCGCAGTTCCGCGACCGGCTCGACGGCGGCCGCAAGGTGGCGATCCTCGTGCTGGAGTTCTTCGACCGGCACGGTGTTACGCTCAGGCGCGGCACGTTACGGCGAATCCAGCCGCGGTACCTGGACCTGTTCGCGCCAGATACGTAAGGTGCTGCAACGTGGAAGAGCATCGTCCCCGGTGGGGCGTCCGGACTTCAAATCCGGGTGAGGCAGCCAGTCTGTCTTGGGTGGGTTCGACTCCCATGCTCTTCCGCCATTTCATTGGTTCCAAGATTCAGGGTAAAGGTTGCATCGATTTTCGCTCTTCCATCGCAAGATAAAATGTCACGGAAAATTCATTAGCTAGCGTTCTGCCGAAGGAATAGATTCGCCGCCACGCATGATCGTGCGGGGTACAGGGACAGGGAATGAACTTCGGGCATCTCGGCGCGAACGCCGTTCGCGCTTTCTTCCGTAGAACGATTTCACTCCGTGGCGGCGCAATCGCCATGGCACTACTGCTATCGACCACCACGGTTAGCGCGCAGACGATGGTCGCGCCCCAGGATGAGTATAAAAAGCTCATCAAGGTCGACGATACACTGCAACCTCTAGGCGAGAATCCGTTCGGCGAGCGCGTCAGCCTATACGACGGCAGCCTGTCATTCGAGCAGGTCGATGTGTCTGTGCCAGGCACCGGACCGACGATCACCATAGGCCGCCAGTTCTCGATACCCAGTGTCGAGGACCGCCCGGATCTGAAGAACCTAGCGTTCGGCGACTGGGACATTGATCTTCCTGAAATCGAGACGACTACGGCGGACCAGAACAACGTCACCGGTTGGCTGGTCAATACGGCTGCCCGCAAGGATATCTGCAGCGGATTCCGCGAGCCCCCGACCGTTGCTCCCCCAGCGGGGGACTCGGCACGCACCGACTGGGATCCCGAAGCCTGGTGGCACGGCTATCAATTGAAGATTCCGGGGCAAGGAAGCCAGGAACTCTTGCTTCGTGACGATAACAACGCGGCAGCTCCGAGCTCCGACTTCTTCCCGGTGAACTCGCCACTCATAAATATTACGACCACTCACAACTGGTCGGTCGGCTGTGTGCAGCACGCCAGCACCGATTCTTCGCTGCAGAGCTTCATGGCCATCGCACCGGATGGAACGAGGTACACGCTAGACCACCTTGCGTACCGTTACATGCCGACGATTCACCGCCCCTTGTTCTCACCGCCTAGCCAGGCGCTCAAGCGCGACGCCATCGCAACACCAGAGGTGGGTGGCGACGATCTCCTCCTTCGCCGCGAGGGCCACATGCTGGTCACGCGCGTACAGGATCGCTTTGGCAACTTCATCTCTTATACCTACAGCGGTGATCTCGTCACCGCGATCGACGGCAGTGACGGACGCCATGTAGCGATCTCGTACGTGGCCGGCACGCCGCGCATTTCGACGGTTACCGTTGTCGGAAATGCAGCTGGTTCGCGAACCTGGAGCTATGGGTATACGCAAGTCGGCTCGCTAGCGCAGCTGACGTCGATCGTACAGCCTGACGGTTCGACGTGGTCTTTCGATATGACCGGTCTCAACCAGGCGTGGAACAACGGTAACCCGGGGCCCGGTAGTTGCGATGCAATCGGTTCGCCGCCCGCCAGTGCGACGCACACGGGACGCATCACCCATCCTTCGGGCCTGAGCGGAGCGTTCACCGTTACCGCTGTCAAGCGCGGGCGTTCTTTCACACCCCGCGAATGCGTGATCCCTTCAGGCCAGCCGAACGACCCGACAACGCCAGATACCTACGCGACGCTTCCGGACGCCTGGTACAACATGTCGATCATCCAGCGACAGTTTACCGGCACGGGCATCGGCACGCAGACGTGGAGCTACGCCTACTCGCCGTCAAACGAAAGCTGGTTGCAGAACTGCGCGGCGGGCTGCCCTTCGACCGTGTGGACCAAAACCATCTATCCCGATGGCCACGCAGAGCGCAGCACATTCAGTAATCGCTACGACTACAGCGAGGGAATGCTCGTCGACGAAGAAATCTTCGACGGGGATGCGGACGTAACCGCATTGCGCAGGTCCACCGTCTTTGGCTACGTCAATCCAAATCCTTCGGTTGACGGACGCGCGGCGTCCTATCCCCACCCGTGGGGAACCTCGATGTTCCAGCGCGTGAACATCGCGCAGGTGCAGGAAAAGATTCCCACAGCATCCCGCGAGGTGATCCAGGACACGGATCACTTCCTGTGGACCGCCCTTGTCTACGACTCCCTGGCCCAACCCACGACGGTGCAGCGTAATAGCAGCTTTGGCTACAGCGTCCAGGAACGCACGACTTACCTGAACGATTTTCCTCACTGGGTGCTCGGTCTACCCACCACGAGCGAAAACCTGACCACTGGGGAGACTGTCAGCCAGAACGTCTACAACCCGACGGACCAGACCTTGCTAGAACGCGACAGCTTCGGCCGCAAGGTCATGAGTTACGCATTCAATCCGCAGGGGCAGCTGGCTAGCTTCACCGACGGCAACAACCATACTACCGCCCTGCAGAACTACTACCGCGGCATTCCGCGCTCCATTCTTTATCCCGACAACACCGCGCAGTCACTTGTGGTCGACGACCTGGGCCAGATCACCGCGATCGCAAACCAGAAGGGCGACGTTACCAGCTACGGCTATGACGCAATCGGCCGTCTCTCCACTGTCGTCTATCCCGGCGGTGACTCGGTCGCATGGAATGCGCAGCACATCGTGTACGAACTCATGCCTCCGGCCGACCGCAACATCGGCGGCGTGCACTGGCGCAGGACGGCCACCCAGGGCAACAGTGTCGACCAGCTCTACTACGACGCCATGCTCAGGCCGATCGTCCACGACTCTCACCCTGCCGATAACAGCATCTACTACAGCATGCGTACGGACTATGACTGGAGGGGAAATCAGTCGTTCCAGTCATACTGGTATACCGGCGCTCCGTTTCTGGCCAACATGGGCAATGGCCTGCTCACCTTCCGTGACGTGCTGAACCGACCGAACGGGACGCGGCATACGTCCGAGCTCGGTGACCTGATCACGACCACCACCTACCTTGGTGGCAACCGCACCCAGGTAAAGGACCAAAAGGGCAATATCACCACGTATGCCTACCAGATGTTCGACGAGCCAGCCTACAACAAGCCCGTACTCGTCGAGGCACCGGAGAACGTGCTCCAGACGATCTTCCGCGATACCTACGGGAACCCCGTGTCCATCACCCAAAGTGGGGGCGGCCAGTCGATCACCAAGACCATGACGTACGACGGCGAGCATCGTCTCTGCCGCACGTGGGAGCCGGAATCCGGCAGCGAGATCATGGCCTACGACAACGCCGACAATCTAGCCTGGAGCGTGTCCGGGGCGTCGTTCAATAGCGCAGGGTGTGGGCAGGACCAGGTGGTGGAAGGCACCAAGACCGTGCGTGCCTACGACGCCATGAACCGCGTCACCTCGGTCATTTATCCGACCGGCAC
>NZ_JBFUJE010000236.1:0-6108 GCF_056401535.1 Luteibacter sp. P4_E6
TCGCCGCACCGACCAGCAGGTATTGGACGGGATGGAGACGCAGGCCCTTCAGTACTTCGAAAAGGAAGAAGGCCACGAAGGTCAGCGCAATGAACAGCAGGCCGTATTTGCCGGCGCGATCGTTCTGCTGGTACACCCCACCAGGCTGGTAGAACTTCACGCCGAAGGCCGAGGGGGAGAGGCGTTCAGCCACCTCCTGGTTTGCCGCGTCCCAATGCTGGCCATACGCACGGTTGAGGTCGAGGATTTTCCAGGAGGCATCGAAGCCGGTGGCCGTCACGCTGCGCCGGGTGGGCAGCAGCGAACCGGTGAAGCTGGGATCAGGCCATGACGAACGCATCTGTACGCTGTTCGTACGGGCCAGAGGCAGCGACGAGAAAGACTCCGTGCCGGCGACGCTGAGCTTGAGTTCGAATTCGACCGGCGCCTCGCGGTCCGGCTCGATAATGATGGGCGCCGCCAGCACCGTGTAAGGCCCCATGCGCGCGGTGGACGACGACAACCGCACCGCATGGCCATCGACGACGACCGAGGTAATGCCCTGCAGTCCGCGCGTATCGGCGATCAGCACGCGGACTTCCGCTTTGCCGGTGAACCAGGTGGACCCCGCTTCGGTGGCAAACCGCCGCAGATCGGCAGGAAGGAAATGACCACGGATGCTGACCTCGCCTGTGTACGTCGGCACCACGTACATGCCGGACGAACGCTTGTCGACCGTGAGATCGGCGACCGTGTCCATGTCATCGGCCAGTACGATTTCCGTCCCGTCGACCACCTTCGCAACCGCGCCCGCGGCATCSTGGGTCTCCCGCTGCGTCGGCACGGCGAGCACGAGGCCGCCGATCACTTGCGGTCCGCCCCAGCCATCCGCGACGCGGCCGACGGCGGTATCTCGCATGGCCTGCCGTTCGCGCACCAGCCCATCGGCCTGCGTCAGCGGAATCAACATGAGCAGCGCGAGCAGCCCGATGCCAAGGACCTTGGCGGTAATCGATTGCATCCAGCGAAACATCGGTCTCTCCCTTCCTGATAGATGGGAACGATGCTGGGCCGGTCATGGGTGCGCCACCGGCGCCGGCCGTGGCGAAGTGCGGGCGAGGAGGGGCGAAACGGTGTCGACCAGGTCCGGGAGGAATCAGGCCTGGGAGGGAACCGGCGCGAAAAACGCCGTGACGTCGCCGAGCTCACGCGTGCGCGGCATCGGCGGCAGGCTGGCAAGAAACAGCCGTCCGTAGCCTTTGGTGCTGAGCCGCGGATCGCACAGCACCAACACGCCGCGATCGTGCACGTCGCGGATCAGGCGCCCCGCACCCTGCTTGAGCGCGATGACGGCGGTGGGTACCTGCCAGCCCATGAAGGGATTGATGCCGGCTTCTTCGAGCGCTTCGAGCCGTGCCTGGAGCACGGGATCGTCCGGCATGGCGAAGGGAAGCTTGTCGATGACGACCACACTCAGGGCTTCGCCGGCGACATCCACGCCTTCCCAGAAGCTTGCCGCACCGAGCAACACCCCCCGGCCGCTCGCGCGGAATTCCTCGAGCAGGCGATGTCGCGGTGCCGTGCCCTGCACGAACAACGGCCAGGGCACGCGACCTTCCAGCAGTTCCGCCGCACGACGCAGCGCACGGTGCGAGGTGAACAGGAGAAACGCTCGGCCATCGGAGGCGTCCAGCACGGGGCGGATCGCCGCGATGACGCGGTCGGTATAGTCACGCGCTGCGGGATCCGGGAGATCTTTCGGCAGATAAGCGAGCGCCTGCCGCTGGTAGTCGAAGGGACTCTCGACATGCAGCGTCTGCGGGTCTTCGATGCCGAGCTGGCGGGCGAAGTGCGCGAAGTCGCCGGCAATCGAAAGGGTGGCCGAGGTATGGATCCACGCGGCATCCGTCGCCATGCGCATCGCGCGCAGCGGCGTGGCGAGATCCAGCGGCGTCGCGTGCAAGGCGAAGCCCCGGGGCCAGGTTTCGTACCAGCGCACGTCGGAAGCGGAATGCTCTTCGGCAATGCGATCCAGGCGCAGACTGAGCATCTGCGCCCGTTCGAACACGTTGGCCAGCCCGCGCGAGCGCTCGCCGAGGGAGGAAAGCAGATCTGACAGCGCGGCCATGACGTCGCGCAGCTCGCCGAGAAGTTCGTGCACCACCTCGTCGCGGTCGAGCGCGCCGAAGGGACCACGCGACGGCAGCGGATCCATAGCCAGGCGCAGGCGCTTGATCAGGTCCTGGACCACTTCCACCGGTTCGAGCAGCTGGCTGGTCGCGCCGGTGACGCCTTGCGCTTCGGCCAGCGCGTCCTGGGCAAGGTCCGACATCTGTCGCGCGCTGACGCTCTGCGAGAAGAACTGACCGGCCAGCTCGGGAATCTGGTGCGCTTCGTCGAGGATGAAGGCATCGGCGCTCGGCAGAATTTCGCCGAAACCTTCCTGCTTCAGCGCGAGATCGGCCATCAGCAGATGGTGATTGACCACGACGATGTCGGCCTCCATGGCCTCGCGCCGGGCCTTGACCACATGGCAGTCCTCGAAGAACGGGCACTCCGTTCCCAGACAATTCTCAGGCGTTGAGGTGACGCGCGGCCATACCGGAGAGTCCTCCGGAATATCGATCATCTCCATGCGGTCGCCTCGCCGGGTGCGCGCCGACCAGGCGCGGATGGCGGAGAGCTGGCCGACCAGCTGGCGGTCCGGGTTGCCCTCGCGGACAGCCTGATCGAGCCGGTACAGGCACAGGTAATTGGCCCGCCCCTTGAGCAGGCTGGTCTTGGCGCGGCTGCCCAGCACGGCGTGCACGCGCGGCAGGTCGCGGAAGAACAGCTGGTCCTGCAGGGCCTTGGTGCCGGTGGAAACAATGACCTTGCGCCCCGACATCAAGGCGGGGACCAGGTAGGCAAAGGTCTTGCCCGTGCCCGTGCCGGCTTCGGCGATCAGGACGTCGCGGTCCTCGATGGCCGTGGCCACCGCTCCGGCCATGCGCTCCTGCGCCTCGCGGGGCGCGAAACCGGGTACTTCACGGGCAAACGGGCCCTCCGCGCCGAGGATCGCGGCCACATCGGATGCAGTCATCGCTCAAGTATCGCCTACAATGGCAGTCTTTTCGTCTTCCAAAGCGCGCCCCTTCGCGGCGCGAGCCGAGAGCCCACGCATGGATAAGAGTTTCGAGCCCAGCCCGATCGAGTCGAAGTGGTACGCCCAGTGGGAGGCCAACGGCTATTTCAAGCCGTCGGGCAAGGGCACCCCCTACACGATCATGCTGCCGCCGCCCAACGTCACGGGCACGCTGCACATGGGTCATGCGTTCCAGCACACGATCATGGACACCCTGGTCCGCTACCACCGCATGCGCGGCTTCGACACGTTGTGGCAGCTGGGTACCGACCATGCCGGTATCGCGACGGAGATGGTGGTCACCCGCCAGCTCAACGCGGAAGGCAAGCAGCGCTCGGACTTCGACCGCGACGCGTTCATCAGCCGCGTGTGGGAATGGAAGGCCGAGTCCGGCGACACCATCGGCCGCCAGATGCGTCGCATGGGCGTCTCGGGCGACTGGAGCCGCGAAGTCTTCACCATGGATCCGGGCCCGTCGAAGGCTGTCGTCGAGACCTTCGTGCGCCTGCACGAGGAAGGCCTGATCTACCGTGGCCAGAAGCTGGTCAACTGGGACCCCGTGCTGAAAACCGCCATCTCCGACCTCGAAGTGGTCAGCGAGGAAGAAGACGGTTCGATGTGGTCGATCCGCTATCCGCTCGCCGATGGTTCGGGCGAACTTGTCGTCGCCACCACCCGCCCGGAAACCATGCTGGGTGACGTCGCCGTCGCCGTGCATCCGGAAGACGAGCGCTACGCGCACCTGATCGGCAAGATGCTCAACCTGCCGTTGTCCGATCGCCAGATCCCGATCATCGGCGACGACTACGTGGAGAAGGACTTCGGCACCGGCTGCGTGAAGATCACCCCGGCGCACGACTTCAACGACTACGCCATCGGCCTGCGCCACAACCTGCCGATGATCAACATCCTCACCGACGACGCGAAGATCAACGACGCGGCGCCGGAGAAGTACCGTGGCCTCGATCGCTACGTCGCGCGCAAGGCCGTGCTTGCCGACCTGGAAGTCGCCGAGCTGCTGGTCGAAACGAAGAAGCACAAGCTGCAGGTGCCGCGCGGCGACCGTACCGGCCAGGTCATCGAGCCGTACCTCACCTGGCAGTGGTTCGTGAAGATGGACACGCTCGCCGCTCGCGGCCTGCAGCTGGTCGAACAAGGCGACGTGAAGTTCGTCCCCGAGAACTGGATCAACACCTACCGCCACTGGCTTGCCAACATCCAGGACTGGTGCATCAGTCGCCAGCTGACCTGGGGGCACCAGATTCCGGCGTGGTACACGGCCGACGGCACGATCGTCGTGGCACACGACGAGACCGAGGCGAAGGCGAAGGCTGCGGAGCTCGGTTACACCGGCGCACTGCGCCGCGACCTCGACGTGCTGGAAACGTGGTTCTCCTCGTCGCTGTGGAGCCACTCCACGCTCGGCTGGCCGGATTCGCAGGCGCAAGCCGAGCGCGGCTTCGATCGCTACCTTCCGACCAACGTGCTGGTCACCGGTTTCGACATCATCTTCTTCTGGGTCGCCCGGATGATCATGATGACCGACCACTTCACCGGCGAAGTGCCCTTCAAGGACGTCTATGTCACCGGCCTGATCCGCGACAAGGACGGCCAGAAGATGTCGAAGTCCAAGGGCAACGTGCTGGATCCGCTCGACCTCATCGACGGCATCACGCTGGACGATCTCGTGGCCAAGCGCACGAGCAGCCTGATGCAGCCGAAGATGGCCGAGAAGATCGAAAAGGCCACGCGCAAGGAGTTCGCCGAGGGCATTCCCGCCTTCGGTGCCGACGCGCTGCGCTTCACCTTCGCCTCGCTCGCCACACATGGTCGCGACATCAAGTTCGATCTCGAGCGCGCGGCCGGCTACAAGGCCTTCGTCAACAAGCTGTGGAATGCCTCGCGCTTCGTGCTGATGAACCTCGGCGAGGACGCCAAGGTCGTTGCGACGAAGCCGACAACCGAAGCCGAGCGCTGGATCCTCACCCGTTTGCACGACACGCTCGCCACGGTAAAGGAGCAGCTCGCGGGCTATCGCTTCGATCTCGCCGCGCAGGCGCTGTACGAGTTCACTTGGAACGAGTTCTGCGACTGGTTCCTCGAACTGTCCAAGCCGGCACTGAGCGGCAACGATGCCGCTGCGGTGGCGTCGACGCGCTACACGCTCGTCCACGTGCTTGAAACACTGCTCCGTGCGCTGCATCCGATCATCCCCTTCGTTACTGAGGAGATCTGGCAGAACGTGAGGCCGGTGCTCGGCATCGAAGGCGAAACCATCATGCTGCGCCCCTACCCCGAAGCCACGGACGTCGAAGCCGACGCCACGGCGACGGCCGAGATCGAATGGGTCAAGGACGTGCTCACCRGCGTCCGCCGTATTCGCGCCGAGATGAACATCTCGCCGGGCAAGGTCATTCCGCTGTTGTTCGCCGACGGCGACACCGCTGATCGTGGCCGCGCCGCGAAGTTCGCCGCACAGATCGCCTTCCTCGGACGGGTGGAAACGCCCGTCTGGGTCGACGGCGAAGAGCCCGCTGCTGCTGTCGGCGTGGTCGGCGGCATGCGCGTGCTGATTCCGCTGGAAGGGCTGATTGACGTGGGTGCCGAAAAGGCGCGTCTGGCCAAGGAAATCGCCCGCATCGAAGGTGAAGTCCGCAAGTGCGAAGCCAAGCTAGGCAACGCCAACTTCGTCGCCAACGCCCCTGCGGAAGTCGTCGAGCAGGAGCGCCAGCGCATCGCCGACTGGACCCACCAGGCGCAGGCGATGCGCGAGCAGGCGTTGAAGCTCGGCGGCTAACTAGGGCGGGGTCGGTTCACTCGCTTTGCGAGTGCCTGTTTTTAGCGGCTCTCGCGCCGCCGATTACGTCAGGGGTGAGGCGCAGAGCCTTCGGTGCTCGGACGTGGCGGCGCAGAGCCTTCGGTGCCCACCCCCGCTGCTCAGACACGTCCTCCGCGTTCCGTACCGGAAAGGCCGCTGCGCGGCCGTGTACTTATTTGGCCTACGG
>NZ_JBFUJE010000237.1:0-6067 GCF_056401535.1 Luteibacter sp. P4_E6
GGGAAGGCAAGCCGGGCAAGATCGACCTGCTCGAGCGCTGATGCGGCGGACGGCGCCCGTTTAAGGCGTTTGATCCGCGGGTCGGTATTCGAACGTGGCCTGGGCGGCCTGGGTCGTTGGCAGGTTCACCTTTATCAGCGGCCGCCAGGCACCCACCGTCTTCTGGAAATCCGCCTGTTCCGACCGGCCGTCGGCAAGCCCAGCCGCAGTGGCATAGAAGAACGCCTCGACGCCAACCTTGTCCGGCGCACTCTTCCAGCTGTCGATGATGATCTCGTTCTGTACGTTGAAGGTTTCGACGCCGAGACCCTTCTCCGCGTCGAGTGACGCCGTGAACATGGCCGCCGAGTTCGCCGTGCCCTCTGCTACGGTGAAACTGCACTGTCGTTGACGCGGATTGTTTCCCGGAGGACCGCCCCAGTAGTGTGCAAGCCACTGGGCTGCGGTCGCGATGCCTTGACGTTGACAGGGCCCGCTGTCGGTCGGATACCCCGCATTTGCGCCGCAACCCTTCTCGGAACGGGCGTCACTGTCGGCATCGATGGGAAACGAGCAGAGGATGGCGAGCTCCACCGTCACGCCGGGCCGAAAAACCTCCGGGTACACGATGAATCCGTGCGTATACCCGTACGCCAGCTTGTTGTACTTCGCATCCTGGCGAAGGAACGAGAAGGAAACGCCGTCGCCCTTGGGGCTACCCGGGTTGGGATGCCAGGAATGGTAGGCGGTCGAGTAAGTGGTGCCGCGAAGCAGAATGCCCGAGCACAGGAACGAGGGCTGCGAAGCCCCACCGCAGTTGACTGATGACTCCCCATACCGCGCCGCCAGATGGTCACGGACCAGTGCGCCTTCCTCGTCGTGGCTCGCCATTGTCGATGGCGGAGCACCCGGCCGAACGGTCCGGGGCGGCGAAACAGTGGTGCACCCGCCGATCAATACGACGGCAACGATCATCATCCTGAAAATACGTCCGCGACCACGCATAGCACTCTCCTTGTGCGACTTTTCCGGCCCGCCTGGCCGGGCTGCTAGTGTCCCGCCCGCATGCAGCCAGGCCCATCCCCCATTGGTTGTAGGGTTTCAAGGCACATATTCGGAAATCGTTGCCACGACCTTCGAACGCCCAAAAGAAAACGCCGCCCGAAGGCGGCGTTCTCGATGCGCAGGATCTGGCGAAAAAAACTTACTTGCTGCCCATCCGCGACTTCAGCGCGTCGACCACGCGACGGACGCCATCGGCGTCGCCCTGGGCACGGACTTCGCTGCCGGTGCCGCTCGGATTGATGGTCAGCACGACCGTATGGCTCGCGCCCTGCGCCGAGGCCGGAGCGTCCTTGGCGTCCTGGTTTGCGTCCTTGCCACCACCGAACATGCGGCGGAACAGGCCCGGACGGGCTTCCGGACGGCCAGGCTTCGCGGCGATCTGGTAGGTATGGTTGGTGTCGTCGTGCGAGATCACGCTACCCAGGTCGCCCTGGGCCAGCTGTTCGCCGATGCGCTTGTAGGCGGTCTCGACATCGTCAGCCAGGATGAAGCCGTCGGAGACCGGCGCGGCGTTGGTTGCAGCGGCATTGGCGGCCGCGGCACCCGAGCCTACTTCCGGAATCACCAGGGCGGCGCTCGTCGACGGCGTATCCAGGCCCGGCGGAATCTCGAGCGGAGCTTCCTGCTGGGCACGATCCCAGTCCTTCTTCGAGCGGAACGCACCGCAACCGGACACCAGCAGGGCGGAAAGAATCAATGCCGGGACGACCAGCGCGTACGAGGTTTTCTTCATGAACTCGGGTTCCGTTGAATAGGGTTGCTTCAGGCAGCGGACGACAATGGTGCCAGAGCGGCGAGCGTTTCGCGCACCCTGTCCAGCGCCGGGCCCGCTTCCAGCTCGACCAGGGGCAGCCGTGGAGCGGCCGAACCGAGCCCCAGGGCAGCCAGACCGGCCTTGACCGGGATGGGGTTCGGCGCGCAATTGAGCGCTTCGATCAGCGGGGCAAGCCGTGCCGTCTCCCTCGCGGCCCGCTCCGGGTCGCCCGAACGGGCGGCGTCGCAGAAGGCGCGAAAGGCTTCAGGCACGAGATTGGCCACGACCGAAATGGTTCCGGCAGCGCCCGCCAGCATGGCCTGGTGGGCCGAGCCGTCGTCGCCGCTGAGGTAGACGAAATCCGGACGAATAAGTTCCGCGAGGGCGCGAATGCGCTCGGCGTCGCCCCGGGCTTCCTTGATGCCGATGATGCCCGGATGGTCGCGCAGCACCGCCACGGTCTCCGGCGCGATGTCGCAGCCGGTGCGCGGGGGCACGTTATAGAGGATGACCGGCAGGCCGCCCTCATCCGCCACGGCGAGGAAATGCCGGCGCATGCCTTCCTGGGTCGGGCGAACGTAGAACGGCGCGACCACCAGGGCCACGTCCGCACCCAGGGTCTTCGCGAGGCGTGTAGTGGCAATGGTTTTCGCGGTACCCGCCTCGCCGGTGCCGGCGATGACGGGAATGCGGTGGTTCACGTGCTTCACGGCGAAGCCGAGCAGGCGCTCGAATTCGTCGTGCTCGAGAAAATGGGACTCGCCCGTGGACCCGGCGACCACGACAGCCTGGGTGCCACCGGCGATCTGCTGGTCGAGCAGTCGGCCGAACGCGTCTAGATCGAGGGAGCCGTCGTCGGCGAACGGCGTCGCCAGCGCGGTGATACTTCCGGAGATGTCCAAGGTGAAACCCGTTGAGTTACCAGCCGTTCGCATGTTACCGGGGCACCTGCGGCGAGTCCATTCGGGGCGTGCACCCATCATTCCATGCGGAGTGTCTTGCTAGCGTGCGACGGGGCCAAGTAAGCTCGGGCCCGTAGCGACGCCCTGCGCCCCGCGGGTCGCGCCATCGGTAGTCGAGCCTTGAATCGTTCCGCAGTACGCAGCACCACCACCGACAACCAGCTCCTCATCTCGACGCTGTCGCCGGCACACCGCGCCCCGATCCTCGCGCTGGCCAAGCGCATCGCGGATTCCGGCTGCAACATGGCCGACGCCCGCGTCTCCACGATCGGCAACGACACCTCCGTGATGCTGCTCGCCTCCGGCGCCTGGGACGCCGTCGCCAAGCTGGAAACGGCGCTGGGCAAGCTCGCCCGCGACGAAGAGCTACAGATTGTCCATTACCGCACCACGCCGCGGGAGCCCACCTCGCACCTATTGCCTTACCTGGTCGAAGTGATCGCCGCCGACCGGCCCGGCATCCTGGTCAAGATCATCGAGTTCTTCTCGCGCCGCGACATCAGCGTCGAGCAGCTCACCTCCATGCGCTATCAGGCCATGCAGACCGGCGCCGAAATGTTCCAGGCGCAGATCACCATCGGCATTCCGTCGGAGACGCATATCGCCGCCTTGCGCGACGATTTCCTCGAGTTGTGCGATGGCCTCAATCTCGACGCCATCATGGACCCCGTGAAGTTCTGACCCAAGGGAAGACAAACCTACGCATGATCGGCAAGGGCAAGAAGCTACCCAAACTCGAAGGCGCGCTGGGCGATGGCACGAGCCTGTCGCTGGCCTCCCTCCACGGCAAGTGGGTCGTGGTCTTCTTCTACCCGAAGGACAACACGCCAGGCTGTACGAACGAGGCGAAGGACTTCCGCGATCTCTACGGACAATTCCAGGCCCGAAACGCCGAAGTCATCGGCGTGTCCCGCGACTCCGTGCGTTCGCATGCGAACTTCGCGACCAAACACGAACTACCCTTCCCGCTCGTCTCCGATGCCGACGAGGCCTGGTGCCAGGCCTTCGATGTCATCCATGAGAAGGTGCTGTACGGCAAACGCTATCTCGGCGTGGTCCGCAGCACGTTCCTGATCGACCCCAACGGCAAGCTCGCCGCGGAATGGCGTGGGATCAAGATCCCCGGCCACGCACGAGCCGTTCTCGAGAGTGTTCCCACCGCGTGACGGATACCGCGTCATGCGGCTCCTCCCCCCGGCCGTCGCCGTGCGGCCGGTTTTGCAACCTCTGCAAGAGGTCACTTCCGTATGACCGGAAGCAAGCGCATCTACGCCCTCGACACCAACGTGCTGCTGCACGACCCGACATCGCTGTTCCGCTTCGAGGAGCACGACGTCTTCATACCAATGACGGTGCTGGAGGAACTGGACGACAAGAAGAAAGGCGGCTCGGAAGTTTCGCGCAACGGCCGCCAGGTAAGCCGTTTCCTCAATGAACTGATCGAACACGGCGGCGGCGATGGCATCCGCAACGGCGTGGAACTGATCAACCCGCAGGGCATCAAGCTCAAGCGTGGTGCCGTGGGTCGGCTGTTCTTCCAACAGCGCACGGGCCACGGCAACGGCAAGGCCGACAACCAGATCCTGGCCGCCGTCATCGATCTACGCGACCAGTACCCCGACCGGCCGGTCATCCTCGTCTCCAAGGACATCAACCTTCGGATCAAGGCGTCGATCTACGGCATCACCGCCGAAGATTACGAGAACGACCGCGCGCTGGATGACTTCGCCCTGCTCTTTACCGGCTCGGACGAGCTCCCCGAAGACTTCTGGACACGGCATCCGGAACTGCGTTCCTGGAACGAGCGTGGCCGCACGTTCTATGAAGTGGACATGCTCGAGGAAKAAAACTGGTACGCCAACGAATGCCTGTACATGCCCGGCGAGAACGATGTCGAGCTGCGCGTACTGGAAATTCGCGGCGATGAGGAGAACCGCAAGGCAAAACTCGTCCTGCTCGACGATCACACGCATGCCGCGCACGGCGTGTGGGGCATCGCGGCGCGCAATCGCGAACAGAATTTCGCGATGAACCTACTGATGGATCCCGACGTCGACTTCGTCACCCTGCTGGGCACGGCCGGTACCGGCAAGACCCTGCTCGCGCTCGCGGCAGGCCTGGCCCAGGTGATGGACCAGCAGCGCTATCGCGAAATCATCATGACCCGCGCCACGGTCTCGGTCGGCGAAGACATCGGCTTCCTGCCGGGTACCGAGGAGGAGAAAATGACGCCGTGGATGGGCGCCCTGACGGATAACCTCGAAGTACTCGCCAATCCGGAGGAAGGCGGTTCCTGGGGGCGCCAGGCAACCAACGACCTGCTCGCGTCACGCGTGAAGATCCGTTCGCTGAACTTCATGCGTGGCCGCACCTTCCTCAGCCGCTATCTCATCATCGACGAGGCCCAGAACCTCACGCCGAAGCAGATGAAGACCCTGATCACGCGCGCCGGCCCAGGCACGAAGATCGTCTGCCTGGGCAACGTCGAGCAGATCGACACGCCGTACCTGACGGAGACCACATCGGGCCTCACCTACGCGGTGGACCGCTTCAAGATGTGGGCCCACTCGGGGCACATCACGCTCAAGCGCGGCGAGCGGTCGAGACTGGCCGATTTCGCTTCCGAAGCGTTGTAAGCAGCAGCAAAAGCGCGGGTAGCGATGCCCGCGCTTTTTTACCGGATAGCTCGCTGCGCGAGCTCATGCTCTTAATGTAGGAGCCGATTCATCGGCGAAAGCCAACGGAGCGGTAACGCCGTAAGCCTGTCACCGCCTATGACGCGGGTTGCACTGGAGAGCCGCGAGGGGCAAGGCCCTTGGGGCCGCAGGCGCGGCTCTTCGAGACGGGCCGTAGCACCGCGTTCGCATTCCATGTGAACTGAGCGGCCCTCAGCTTATGCGGCCCCAAGGGCCTTACCCCTCGCGGCACCAAACGTCGAAGTTCGTTGTGGTCGAGAGCGCACCGCCGACAAACATGCCGCGCGCCCGCTATCGTAGGAGCCGATTCATCGGCGAACGCTCTTGCCTTACAGCTATCCTTTCGCGATGACCAAGACCGTCAAAGCCAAACCCAATACCCTGACCATCGCCGGCTCAGACTCCGGCGGCGGCGCAGGCATCCAGGCTGACCTGAAAACCTTCCACGCGCGCGGAACCCACGGTCTCACCGCGATAACAGCCGTGACATCGCAGAACACGCGTGCCGTGACTGCTGTGCACACCCTGCCTCTCTCTCACATTCGCAGCCAGATCGATGCGGTGTTCGATGACTTTCCGATCTCGGCGGTGAAGACCGGCATGCTCGGCAG
>NZ_JBFUJE010000238.1:0-6042 GCF_056401535.1 Luteibacter sp. P4_E6
GGCTGGAAGAGGTAGTCGGCGGTTTCCGGCTCTAAAGTGCTGGGTGCGGCTGGTAGTATCGCAGCCGTCCCCAACAGGTTTCCGTCGATGTCCGCCAACACCACGGCGCCGATCCGCGTACTCGTCGGTTCGCGCAACCCCGTCAAGATCGGCGCTGTGCGCAATGCACTGGCGCCGCTGTTTCCCGGCAGGCTATTGGAATGCGAGGGTATGCACGCACCCTCCGGCGTGCCCGACCAGCCGATGAACGCCGCAGAGACTCGTGAAGGTGCGGTCAACCGGATGAACTTCTGCCGGCAGCACGGAGACGCGGATTTCTACGTCGCCCTTGAGGGCGGCGTGGATGTGACCGAGGATGGCCCCGGCACGTTCGGCTATGTCGCGATAGCCAGCCAGGGCTATGTGTCGGTCGGCTGTAGCGCATGGTTGCCGCTGCCACCGGCCGTGTATGAAGCCTTGCTCGACGGCGAAGAACTCGGCCATGTCATGGACCGGTTGTTCGGCACGGTCAACATCAAGCAGCAGGGCGGGGCGATCGGCCTGGTCACCAACGGGCATGCGACGCGCGAAGGCGCGTATACGCAGGCCTTGGTGCTGGCGATGGCGCCGTTCCTGCACCCGGAGCTTTATGGGCTGGGGGATTCGGGGGATTGAGGTGGGTTGAGGAGGATTGAGGCGGAGAGCTTCGCCGATGAATCGGCTCCTACCGAGCAGGCACGGCCCAAGCAGGGCGCACCCCAAGCGGGGAACGACACCCCGCTCGGTAGGTGCCGATTCATCGGCGATGCTTTTGACGCTTAGCGCATGCCACCCGACGCGACGATCAGCTCGCCGGTCAGCCAGCCTGCGTCGTCCGAGGCAAGGAAGGTGRCGATCGGCGCGATGTCGCCTACCTGGCCAATGCGGCCAAGCGGGGTCTGGCCGGCGGCCCAGGCCTCGAAGTCCGAACCGATAAAGCCGGCCGTCTCGGTGCCTTCGGTCTGCACCATGCCCGGGTTGACCGAGTTCACACGGATGCCGCGCGGACCCAGTTCGCGGGAAAGCACGCCGGTGATAGCGTCGACGGCGCCCTTGGTACCCGTGTAGACGGCGCTCTCGGCGGGCGTGATGCGAGTCACGGCCGAACCGATGTTGATGATGCTGCCGCCCTTGCCGAGGTGCTTCGAAGCCGCCTGGCTGACCTGGATCACGCCGAGCACGTTGACGTTGAAGGTGCGGTGGAACAGTTCTTCGGTCGTCGTGTCGATCGAGGCGAACTCGTAGACGCCCGAGTTGTTCACAAGGATGTCCAGACGGCCAAAGTGTTCGATGGCGGCATTGACGATGCCCTCGGCATCTTTCTGCTTGGACACGTCGCCACCGACGGCGACGGCCTTGCCACCCGCGGCCTGGATCTCGGCGACGACCTTGTCGGCACCGGCCTTGCTCGAGGCGTAGTTGACGACGACGGCGGCGCCCTCGGCAGCCAGCGACTTGGCAATGGCGGCGCCGATGCCCTTGGAAGCGCCCGTGACGACCGCGACTTTCTCTTTCAGCTTGCTCATGGTTCGGTGTTCCCTGGTGGTTGGATGAAATAGCTCCAACCATGCATGGGGACGCCATGTCACCACCTGTCATACGTGGCCGGTCATAACACTTATGCCGCCCACGCAAGATTCATTTAGATCGAGGCACTTGAAAGGGCGCTGCGGCACCGCATCATTCATCCGTCCCGTGACGGCGAGTGCGCCGCCCCATCTCCAGCCTCCCCGGAAATCTTTCGCCATGACCGCTTCAACCCAGCTCGAACCCGTCGCTTCCTTCGATTACGTGATCTTCGGTGCCACCGGCGATCTCACCATGCGCAAGCTGCTGCCCGCGCTGTACCGCCGTTTCGCCGAAGGCCAGATCACCGCGGACTCGCGTATCGTCGGCACGGCGCGTTCGCCGCTGGATGATGAGACCTACCGTGAACGCGCCCGCAAGGCGTTGAGTGAACATGTCCGCGCCGACGAGTTGATCGACGCGACGGTAAACCGGTTCCTCCGCCTGGTTCACTATGTAAGCCTCAATGGCGCGGAATCGACCGGTAACTGGGACGGCCTGAAGAGCCTTCTCGAGTCCAACGCCAGCGCCGATCGCGTCCGCGTGTTCTACCTGGCGACCGCGCCGGATCTCTACGGCGACATCGCCCGGAATGTCTCCGAGAAGGGCCTGCGCAGTGAGACCTCGCGCATCGTGCTGGAGAAGCCGATCGGCACCGACCTGGACACCGCGCGCAAGGTCAACGAGAACGTCGGCCGCTACTTCCCGGAAAACAGCATCTTCCGCATCGACCATTACCTGGGTAAGGAAGCGGTGCAGAACATCATCGCACTCCGCTTCGCCAACCCGATGCTCGAGCGCATGTGGGACCGCGAGTCGATCGACTACGTGCAGATCACCGCCGCGGAGACCGTAGGCCTCGAGGGTCGCGGCGGCTACTACGACGGCTCTGGCGCCCTGCGCGACATGATCCAGAACCACCTGCTCCAGGTGCTGACCGTGGTGGCCATGGAGCGCCCGGGCTCGCTCGATGCCGACGCCCTGCGCGACGAGAAGGTGCGCGTGTTGAAGTCGCTCAAGCCGCTCGATCGCAACAACCTGCGCGCCAATGTCGCTCGTGGCCAGTACGTGCAGGGCACGGCCGGCGGCAAGTCGGTGCCCGCATATCGTGAGGAGCTGCCGGGCGAGACCGAGAGCAACACGGAAACCTTCGTTGCGCTCAAGGCGGAGATCGATAACGAGCGTTGGCAGGGCGTGCCGTTCTATCTGCGCTCGGGCAAGCGCATGCCGGAGAAGGTAACCGAGGTGGTGGTGCAGTTCCGCGCGGGTGAGCCCGGTCTGTTCGGTGAGGCGCGTCCGGGCAGTCGTCTTGTCATCCGGGTGCAGCCGAACGAGAGCGTCACCCTGCCGCTGTTCGTCAAGCACCCGGGCAACAGCTTCGGCCTGGACGAAGTCGATGCGCTATCGAAGCTCGGTCAGCCGGAACGGATTCGTTACCGCGACTCGTATGAGGGCCTGATGCTCGATGCGGTCAAGGGTAGCCCGGCGTTGTTCGTGCGCAAGGACGAAACCGAAGCCGCCTGGCAGTGGGTCACGCCGATCCTCGAGGGCTGGAGCCAGGATACGAAGGGTCCGGACAGCTATGAGGCGGGCACGTGGGGTCCGGAGTCGGCGCGCGAGCTTCTGCAGCAGGCGGGGCATGTGTGGGTTGAGGATATCGCTGCCTGACGGGTTCATGTAATCGGCTAAATAACGACCGAATCAGCGCCCTCATCACCGCTCTCCATCAACTGCATCAGTCGATCGAGCCCTTGTTTCAGACGCACGCGATCTTTCACGCCGCCTAGTGAAATGCGGATCGCCTGCTCCTGCGGGGCGCCATACGAGAACGCATCCGACGGTGTGACAGCGAGGCCTTCCAGGCGCGCTGTCATCGTCAGCGCACGTGCCGTCCACCGTCCCGGCAGTGGTAGCCAGAGATGAATGCCTTCGGCGGCGGGGGCTTCCGCACCAGTGAGCAGGTTCGCCGGGCGGAGTATCCGCGCCGCCATGGACTGCCGCTCGCCTGCTTCGGCACGCACGCCATCGAGCAAGGTCGCAGCCGTGCCGTCGTGAATCCATTGGGTCGCCAGTGACGTCATGACCGGCGTCGACATCAGGGTTACCGCGCGCAGGCTGCCCAGGAACGCCGAGCGCGACGAGGCATCCGGCGTCACGACGTAAGCGGTGCGCAGGCCGGGCGTCAACGCTTTCGACAGGGTGGCGATGTAACAGGTCCGCTCCGGCGCGAGGCGTGCGATCGGTGGCGGCGCCGCCCGGCACAAAGGCCAATAGGGGTCATCTTCGATGATGCGCAGGTCGCGCTTTCGCGCTACCGCGACGAGCTGTTCGCGGCGTGTCGCAGGCATGCTCGTCGCCGTCGGATTGCGCAGGGTAGGGTTGAGATAGATGACGCGTGCCTTATGCGCGAGGGTCGCCTGGTCAAGGGCATCGGGAAGCATGCCCTCGGCGTCGCTTTCCACGGCAACGAGTCGTCGGCCCAGATGCGCGGCGGCGCTGATCATGCCCGGGTACAACACCGGTTCGGTCAGTACGGTGTCGCCGGCATCGCTCAGGGCCAGAAGCAGCCCCGCAAGGGCCGCCTGTGCGCCGGGGCAGGTCACGACGCGCGCGTTCTCCAGCCGTCCCAGCATCGGGGCGAGCCACGCGACGCCGGCGGCGCGATCGACATCACTGCCACCGCCTGGGTGGTAGCTCATCAACAGGTGCGAATCGGTATGGGTCAGTACCTGGTCCACGCCGCGCTTGAGCAAGGCGGTGAGATCCACGCCCTGGGGCGGGGGCGGGATATTCATGCCAAGGTCCACGACCTGGGCGGTATCGAACCGTGGCGCGGAGACGAAGGTTCCCATGGCGCCGTTGGCGTGCAGCAATTTGCGTTGGCGGGCTTCCGCGTACGCCCGGGTCACCGTGGTCAGGTCCATGCCGAGTGCCGTGGCCAGCTGGCGTTGGGGCGGAAGGCGATCCCCCGGCCGCAGCCGTCCGTCGGTGATGGCCCTTTCCATGAAGCGAACCACCTGCAGGTAGCGCGGGCCCTCTTCGTCGAGCGCCGCCGCCCAGTCGAGCCCTTGTATGGAGGTTGTCCGCGTCACAATGCCACCGATGTATGGATATTGTAGATGCATAGTATGCGATGCATCCCTTTATGGATGCATACATGTTTGCGTCGCTGCTCCACCGAACCCACCGGCCCGCGCTGCGCCTTGCCGCCGTAGGCAGCGCGCTGCTCCTTCAGGGCTGCCGTCTCGCCCTGTTCAATCCCAAAGGCGACATCGGCAACCAGGAACGTCACCTCATCCTGCTTTCGACGGGCCTGATGTTGCTCGTGGTGATTCCGGTGATCGCGCTGACCCTGTACTTCTTCTGGCGATACCGCGCGACGAACACCGAGGCTACCTATGCGCCTGAGTGGTCGCACTCCACGACGATCGAGGTGGTCGTGTGGACCATTCCGTGCGTGATCGTCGCCGTGCTCGCCGTGCTGATCTGGCGGAGCACGCACGCCCTCGATCCGTACAAAGCGCTCGCTTCGGACCGCCCGCCCGTGAAGGTCGAGGTGGTCGCGCTCAACTGGAAGTGGCTTTTCATCTATCCCGACTACGGCATTGCGACGGTGAACGAACTGGTCATCCCGGCGCACACGCCGATCGAGTTCCACCTGACCGCCGACTCGTTGATGAACTCGTTTTTCATTCCACGCCTCGGTAGCCAGGTCTACGCGATGGCCGGCATGGAAACGCGGCTTCACCTGATCGCTGATGAGGTGGGTACGTATGCGGGCCGGTCGTCAGCGTTTAGCGGTGCCGGCTTCTCGGGCATGCGCTTCGACACGATCGCCGTGAACGATGCGGACTTCGCGGACTGGATCAAGCGCACGCGTACGTCGTCGCCAGCGCTGACTGCCGATGGCTACCGCGCACTCACCGCACCCAGCGAGCATGAGCCAGCGCGGAAGTTCGGCAAGGTCGAACCTGGCTTGTTCGAACACGTGGTCGACCAATACATGCCGAAGGCCGCCGGTGGCGAAATCTGCGGCCCGTCTGACACCGTGGCCCGCATTCCCTCCGTACTCGATCCGCAGCATGCGGAAACGCTTCCCTTAACGTCGCCGGCGAAGGACTGAACACGATGTTCGGCAAACTCGATCTATCCGCCATCCCGTTCCACGAGCCCATCATCATGGGTACCCTGGTTATCGTGATGCTCGGTGGCGCGGCCCTGCTCGCCGCCGTGACTTACTATCGCAAGTGGACCTATCTCTGGCGCGAGTGGCTGACGTCGGTCGACCACAAGCGCATCGGGGTGATGTACATCATCCTGGCGCTGGTCATGCTTCTTCGCGGCTTCGCCGACGCGCTGATGATGCGCGCGCAGCAAGCGATCGCTGCCAACGGCTCCGCAGGCTATTTGCCACCTCACCATTACGACCAGATCTTCACTGCCCACGGCGTGATCATG
>NZ_JBFUJE010000239.1:0-6021 GCF_056401535.1 Luteibacter sp. P4_E6
GTACCGGGGGACGACCGGGGTAGTGTGGCTTGTTCAGGATCACAGGCACATGAAGGCCGACGGCTTCGAGACGGAGCATTCTTTGGCACCTCGCCCCTCGCGGCTCTGCACCTAACTCCGGGCATTCCGCGATGAACAAAAAAAACCGGCGCTGTGAGGCGCCGGTTTCCTTTGAAGAGCATCGCCGCTGAAGCGGCTCCCACAGGGAGGCTGTCCCCACTGGGGATCTGTCCCCGCAGGGGGCTCGCTGTTAGTGCTTGAGGGTCTTGCGCATGCGCTCGAGGGCCTGCAGCTGGGCCAGGGCCTCGGCCAGCTTGGCCTGGGCCTCGGCGACGTCCAGCGTCTCGCCACGGTTGGCCAGGGCGGCTTCGGCCTCGCCCTTCGCCTTCAGGGCGGCGGCTTCGTCGAGATCGGCCGCGCGAACGGCCGTAACGGCGAGGATCGTCACGACCTGCGGCTGCACCTCGAGGATGCCGCCGGAGACGTAGAACTGCTGGCGCTCACCGCCGGCAGCAACCACGTCCACGTGGCCCGGCTTGAGGCGGGTGATCAGCGGCGCGTGACGCGGCGCGATACCCAGCTCGCCGAGCTCACCGGTGGCGACCACGAGCGTGGCTTCGCCGGAGTAGATCTCGGCTTCGGCGCTGACAATGTCGACGCGAATGGTGTGGGTCATGGGTTTGTCTTCCTAGGTAAGGAGTGGGGAAAGAAGGCGCTTACGCAGCCTTCTTCGCACCCATTTCCTCGCCCTTCTTGATGGCTTCGTCGATGCCGCCGACCATGTAGAAGGCCTGCTCGGGCAGATAGTCGAGCTCGCCGTCGAGGATCATCTTGAAGCCGCGGATCGTGTCCTTCAGGGCGACGTACTTGCCCGGCGARCCGGTGAAGACTTCGGCMACGWRGAACGGCTGSGASARGAAGCGCTCGATCTTGCGGGCGCGCGACACCGAAGCCTTGTCTTCCGGGGACAGYTCGTCCATGCCGAGGATGGCGATGATGTCCTKSAGWKCCTTGTAGCGCTGCAGGGTGCCCTGCACGCGACGGGCGATGTCGTAGTGCTCCTGGCCGATCACGGCGGCGTCGAGCTGGCGGCTGMTGGATGCCAGCGGATCGACGGCCGGGTAGATACCCAGCGAGGCGATATCGCGGCTCAGCGTGACCGTTGCATCGAGATGCGCGAACGTGGTCGCCGGGGACGGATCGGTAAGGTCATCCGCGGGCACGTAGACGGCCTGGATCGAGGTGATCGAGCCGGTCTTGGTCGAGGTGATGCGCTCCTGAAGGACGCCCATTTCCTCGGCCAGCGTCGGCTGGTAACCCACGGCCGACGGCATACGGCCGAGCAGTGCCGACACTTCGGTACCGGCCAGCGTGTAGCGGTAGATGTTGTCGAYGAAGAGCAGGACGTCCTTGCCCTTGCCGGTCTCGTCCTTCTCGTCGCGGAAGTACTCGGCCATGGTCAGGCCGGTCAGCGCGACGCGCAGGCGGTTACCCGGCGGCTCGTTCATCTGGCCGTAGACCATCGCGACTTTATCGAGGACGTTGGAGTCCTTCATCTCGTGATAGAAGTCGTTACCTTCACGCGTGCGCTCACCCACGCCGGCAAACACGGACAGACCCGCGTGCGCCTTGGCGATGTTGTTGATGAGCTCCATCATGTTGACCGTCTTGCCGACGCCGGCGCCGCCGAACAGGCCGACCTTGCCGCCCTTGGCGAACGGGCACATCAGGTCGATGACCTTGATGCCGGTTTCCAGCAGTTCGTTGCCGGCAGCCTGCTCGTCGTAAGCCGGGGCCTCGCGGTGGATGACCCACTGTTCGGTCTCGCCGATCGGGCCGGCTTCGTCGATCGGGCGACCGAGCACGTCCATGATGCGGCCGAGGGTGGCCTTGCCGACCGGCACCTTGATGCCTTCGCCGGTGTTGCGGGCGATCAGGTTGCGGCGCAGGCCGTCGGTGGAACCGAGCGCGATGGTGCGCACGATACCGTCACCGAGCTGCTGCTGCACTTCGAGGGTGATCTCGGTGCCGTCGACCTTCAGTGCGTCGTAAATCTCCGGCACCTGGTCGCGCGCGAATTCGACGTCGACGACCGCGCCGATGATCTGAACAACTTTGCCCTGGCTCATGGAATGCTCCGGATGAATCTTCGTAAGGTTCTGTTTCGGCGCCGCATGCTGCGTCGCCATCGCTTTGGGGTTTCGGTCAGACCGCGGCGGCGCCGCCGACGATTTCCGAGATTTCCTGGGTAATCGCCGCCTGACGTGCCTTGTTGTAGACCAGCGTCAGTTCGCCGATGACCTTGTTGGCGTTGTCCGAGGCGGCCTTCATGGCGACCATGCGTGCAGCGTGCTCGCTGGCGAGGTTCTCCAGCGCGGCCTGGTACACCACGGACTCGATGTAGCGCGTCATCAGGTGCTCGAGCACCGTGCGCGCGTCGGGTTCGTAGATGTAATCCCAGTCGTGGGTCTGTTCGACCTTCACGCCTTCGGATGCCTTGCCTTCGGCGTTCTCGAGTTCCTGCGCGACCAGCGACACCGGCAACAGCGCCTCGATGGTCGGCTTCTGCACGATGGTGTTCACGAAGTCGTTGTAGACCAGGAACACGCGGTCGAGCTTGTTATCGGAGTACGCGTCGAGGACGACCTTGATCACGCCGATGAGGTCTTCGAGCTTCGGCTTCTCACCCAGGTGCGTCGCCGTGCCGATCAGGTTCACGCCCTTGATGCGGCGGAAGAAACTGACGGCCTTCTGGCCGACGGCAACCACGTCGATCTCGGCGCCCTTGCCCTGCCACTCACGAATGGAGGTGAGCGTGCGACGGAACAGGTTGGAGTTGAGGCCGCCGGCGAGGCCGCGGTCCGTCGACACCACGATGAAGCCGACGCGCGCGACGTTCTCGCGCTCGGTGAGGAACGGGTGCACGAAGTCCGTGCTGGCCTGGGCGACGTGCGCGATCACCTTGCGCATCAGGCGCGCATAGGGACGCGAGGCCTTCATCAGGTCCTGCGCCTTGCGGATCTTCGACGCCGAGACCATTTCGAGCGCACGCGTCACCTTGCGCATGTTCTGCGTGCTCTTGATCTTGGTTTTGATTTCGCGGCCGCTTGCCATGGCTTACTCGTCTGTAAAGGGTGACGCCAGGTGTTCCACGCGGCGGGCGATGTCGCCCGCCGCGCGTGTCTCGCTATTACCAGCTACCGGTCTTCTTGAACTCGTCCGTGGCCGACTTGAAGGTCGCCTCGATGTCCTTGTCCCAGTCACCGGTTTCGTCGATCTTGGTCATCAGCTCGGCGTGGTTCTGGCGGAAGAAGGCATGCAGGCCCTTCTCGAACGGCAGCACCTTGTTGATCGGCAGGTCGTCGAGGTAACCCTTCTCGGCGGCGAACACGGACACACCGAGCTCGGCGATCGACAGCGGCGAGTACTGCGGCTGCTTCATCAGTTCCGTGACGCGCTGGCCGCGGTCCAGCTGCGCGCGCGTGGCGGCATCCAGGTCCGAAGCGAACTGCGCGAAGGCAGCCAGCTCGCGGTACTGCGCGAGGGCGAGCTTCACGCCACCGGAGAGTTTCTTGATGATCTTGGTCTGTGCGGCACCACCGACGCGCGACACCGAGATACCGGCGTTCACGGGCGGACGGATACCGGCGTTGAACAGATCGGTCTCGAGGAAGATCTGGCCGTCGGTGATCGAGATGACGTTGGTCGGAACGAACGCGGAAACGTCGCCGGCCTGAGTCTCGATGATCGGCAGGGCGGTGAGCGAACCCGTCTTGCCCTTCACTTTGCCGTCGGTCATCTTCTCGACGTATTCGGCGCTGACGCGCGAAGCGCGCTCGAGCAGACGCGAGTGGAGATAGAAGACGTCGCCCGGATAGGCTTCGCGACCCGGCGGACGCTTGAGCAGCAGCGAGATCTGGCGGTAAGCGACGGCCTGCTTGGAGAGGTCGTCGTACACGATCAGCGCATCTTCGCCGATGTCACGGAAGTACTCACCCATGGCGCAGCCGGAATACGGCGCGACGTACTGCAGGGCAGCCGCTTCGGACGCCGAAGCGACGACAACGATGGTGTTGGCCAGCGCGCCGTTCTCTTCGAGCTTGCGCACGACGTTGGCGATCGAGCTGCGCTTCTGGCCGATGGCCACGTAGATGCACTTAATGCCCGAGTGCTTCTGGTTGATGATCGCGTCGATCGCGACGGCGGTCTTGCCCGTCTGGCGGTCGCCGATGATCAGCTCGCGCTGGCCTCGGCCGATCGGGATCATCGAGTCGATGGACTTGTAGCCCGTCTGCATGGGCTGGTCGACCGACTGGCGCCAGATGACGCCCGGCGCGACCTTTTCGACCGGGCTGGTGCCCACGGCGTCGATCGGACCCTTGCCGTCGATCGGGTTGCCCAGCGCGTCGACAACGCGGCCGAGCAGACCCGGGCCGACCGGCACTTCGAGGATGCGGCCGGTGGTCTTGGCGGCATCGCCTTCGCGCAGGTGCTGGTACTCACCGAGCACCACGGCGCCGACCGAGTCGCGCTCGAGGTTCAGCGCGAGGGCGAACGTGTTGTTCGGCAGTTCGATCATTTCGCCCTGCATCACGTCGGCCAGGCCGTGGATGCGCACGATGCCGTCGGACACGCTGATGATCGTGCCTTCGTTGCGTGCCTCGGCGCCGAGCTTGAACTGCTCGATGCGGGTCTTGATCAGCTCGCTGATCTCGGAGGGATTCAGTGTGGTGCTGGACATGGTTGCCTTCCCTTAATTCGTATCAGTGCGTCAGCGCGCTGGCCAGCCGCTGCAGGCGGCCGCGCGCGGAACCGTCGATGACCTGCTCGCCGGTGTCGATGACGACACCACCAAGCAGCGCCGGATCGACGTGCGTATCCAGTTCGATCTCGAGCTTGAAGCGACGCTTCAGCGAGGCGCGCAGCAGGTCCGCCTGCGCCGTATCGAGATCCAGTGCGCTCGTGACCTTGACCTTCAGGGTCTGCTCCGACTCTCGCTTGTAGTCGTCGTAGAGCGCCGCGATTTCCGGCAACAGCACGAGACGGCCGTTTTCCGCCAGCTCGGCGAGAAAGTTCGCGAAGGGCGTATCGGTGGCCATGTCCTGCGGAAGGTGCAGTGCAACCAGTTGCGCCGGCAACACGCGCGGGTCGTTGGTCAGGCCGGCAACGCGCGGGTCCTCCGCGACGATGGCCGCGAAGCTCAGCGCATGGGACCAGCCGGCGAGCGAACCCGACGCATGCGCCACTTCGAAAGCGGCGCGTGCGTAGGGACGAGCGAGGGTGAGCGCCTGGGCCATGATCAGATCTCGGCGGCGAGTTGGTCGAGCAGCGCCCTGTGGGCCGCCGGATCGATTTCACGCTGCACGATCTTCTCCGCGCCACGCACGGYGAGGGCGCCGACCTGTTCGCGAAGCTGTTCACGGGCACGCTGGGCCATCGAGGCGATCTCGTCCTGGGCCTGGGCCTTCAGACGGTTGATCTCACCGGTGGCTTCGGCGCGGGCCTTCTCGAGAAGCTGGTTGGCCTGCTGCTGGGCCTTGTCGATGATCTCGGTCGCCTGGAGGCGAGCCTGCTTGATCTCGACAGCGACCTTGGCGTCGGCATCCTTCAGCTCGGCACGAGCACGCTCGGCCGCGGCGAGCCCTTCGGCCACCTTCTTCTGGCGTTCTTCGATGGCACCGTTGAGCTGGGGCCAGATGAACTTGGTGGTGAACCAGACCAGGATCGCAAAAGAGATCATCTGGCCCAGGAAGGTCATGTTAATTTCCATGATCTCTCCAAAGACTCCGAACGCTGGGGTACTGACGGTCGCCGTGGCATTGCGGCCACGGCGACGAAGACAAACGCTTGCTTAGCCGCCGGAAGCGGTGCGCAGGACGTTGATCAGCGGGTTCGAGAAAGCGAGCAGCAGGGCGATGGCCAGGCCGATGATGAACGCCGCGTCGATCAGGCCGGCGAGCAGGAACATACGACCCTGGAGCAGCGGAACCAGCTCAGGCTGACGGGCGGCCGACTCGAGGA
>NZ_JBFUJE010000240.1:0-6008 GCF_056401535.1 Luteibacter sp. P4_E6
CATGATGTGAAGCCTCGATGGATGAAACGATGGGATGGTGAAATACGAAGTGGGGCACTCGCGCCACGCGAGTAGTGGCGCCGGGGGAATAGGACTTATTCCCTCGAAGGAATGGCACAATTCACCCCTGGCAGCGGCCTCGCAGCTATCGACAGGATCCCGCAGTGACCTCCCCGACCCGACAGGGTTTCATCCTTACCCGCCATTGGCGGGACACGGGGCACGGCACCGATGTCGAGTTCTGGCTGGCCACCGACGAGGGGCCGAAACGGGTCGTGATGACGGCGCAGCAGTCGGTCGCCTTCGCCAGGGCGTCGCAGCAGGCGGACATCGATGGCGTCGCGCGCAGGGTGGCCTCGGTGGAGATACGTCCACTACCGCTGAAAACCTTTAAGCAGGAGCCGGTGCTGGGCCTGTATGCCCGCAGTCACCGGCAGATGATGTTGCTGGAGAAACGGCTGAAGGAGCGGGGTGTTCCGCTGTACGAAGCCGATATACGCCCGCCCGAGCGCTACATGATGGAGCGCTTCATCACCGCCGCGGTCAGCGTGGAGGGCGGTGTGGAAGAGGGCGACGCCATCCTGGATCCGAAACTCAGGCCCGTCGCCGACTACCGGCCATCGTTACGCGTGGTATCGCTCGACATCGAGACCAGCGCCGAGGGCGACCTCTACTCCCTCGCCCTGGAGGGTTGCGGACAGCGGCAGGTGGTCATGCTGGGCGAGCCCGCGGCGGACGCTGCGCCGCCTGACGACTTCGATCTCGAGTACGTCACCGATCCCGCGCAGATCATCCACCGGCTGAATGCCTGGTTTGCCGAACACGATCCGGACGCCGTCATCGGCTGGAGCCTCGTGCAGTTCGATCTGCGCCTGCTTCAGTCGCACGCGGATAAGTACGGCATTCCTCTGTTACTGGGGCGCGGTGCACAAGCGATCGAGTGGCGGGGTCATTCGCGGCGGGAAGGTTTCCTTTTCGCCCCCATGGCGGGACGTCTGGTGATCGACGGCATCGAAGCGGTGCGCTCGGCACAATGGAGCTTCTCGTCCTACAGTCTCGAGAATGTCGCTCAGAACATGCTCGGCGAGGGCAAGTCCATCGATGACCCTTACCATCGCATGGCCGAGATCGAACGACGTTTCCACGAGGACAAAGTCGCACTCGCGCGCTACAACCTCAAAGACTGCGAACTGGTCACGCGGATCTTCGCCAAGGCTAAGCTTTTCGATTTCTTGCTGGAACGCGCGCACGTGACCGGCCTTCAGGCCGATCACTTCGGTGGCTCCATTGCCGCGTTCGACCACCAGTACCTGCCGCGCATGCATCGGGAAGGGTACGTCGCGCCGAATGTCGGTGACATTGCGGAAAAAGCGTTTCCCGGCGGCTTCGTGATGAATTCCCGCCCAGGGCTGTACGACTCCGTCCTCGTGCTGGACTTCAAGAGCCTTTATCCATCGATCATCCGTAGCTTTCTGGTCGACCCCGTAGGATTGGCCGAAGGCGCCCTCGATACCTCGTCGTTGGCGGCTGTGCCCGGTGTTCATGGACGATTCTTCTCCCGCACCCGGCATTGCCTGCCTGCGATCGTCACCCAATTGTGGGAGCGTCGCGACGAGGCCAAGCGACAAGGTAACCAGGCGCAGTCGCAATCGCTGAAGCTGCTGATGAACTCGTTTGTCGGCGTGCTCGGCGCCCCGAATTGCCGCTTCTTCGATCCGGAGCTCGTCTCGGCGGTCACCTTGCGAGGTCACGACGTGATGCGTCGCACGCGCGAACTGGTCGAGGCCGAAGGCTATGAGGTCATCTACGGCGACACGGACTCGATCTTCATCTGGCTGAAGCAGCGCCGCAGCGAAGCCGAGGCGTCCACCATCGCCGACCATCTCGTGGAGCGCGTGAACCGGTGGTGGGACCAGCATCTATCCGAAAGCTTCGGCCTGGAGAGCAAGCTCGAGATCGAGTTCGACACGCACTACCAGCGATTCTTCATGCCGACCATCCGCGGTAGTGAGTTGGGCAGCAAGAAGCGCTACGCCGGGCTGGTCGTCTCGGAGAACGGCGAAGAAGAGGTCGTTTATCGCGGACTGGAAACCGTGCGCAGCGACTGGACGCCGCTGGCGCAGAAGTTCCAACAGGCGCTCTACCTGCTGATCTTCAAGGAACAGCCGTATGCCGCGTTTATTCGTGACTACACGCGAGGCCTGCTCGCTGGCGAATTCGACGACCTTCTCGTCTATCGCAAGCGCCTGCGCGGCAAACTGATCGACTACCAGAGCAATACGCCCCCGCAGGTGCGAGCGGCACGCATGGCCGACGACTACAATGCGCGCCGCCAGCGTCCGCTGCAGTACCAGAATGGTGGCTGGATCAGCTACGTGATGACGCGCAACGGGCCCGAGCCGCTCGAGTCGCGTGAGTCACGTATCGATTACGAGCATTACCTCACCAGCCAGTTACAGCCGATCGCGGACGCGATCCTCGGGCCTCTGGGCGATAGCTTCGCCAACCTCACGACGGCGCAGATCAGCCTGTTCCAGGCCTGATCCGCCGGATCAGGCCGTGTCGCCGAGTACCTCGGCCACGCGTATCTTCAGCACCGGTAACAGTTCCTGCTCGAACCACGGATTGCGCTTGAGCCATGCCTGATTGCGTGGACTCGGGTGAGGCAACGGTACGATCAACGGCCAGTCGCGCCGCCATCCGGTGACGACTTCCGTGAGCGTCTTGCCGCGGCCGGGCAGGTGGTAGGCCATCGCGTATTGCCCGAGCACCAGGGTGAGTTGCACATTCTTTAGATGAGCTAGCAAGGGCGCGCGCCACGCCGGCGCGCATTCGGGACGAGGCGGAAGGTCGCCGGACCTGCCTGTTCCGGGAAAGCAGAATCCCATGCCGAGGATCGCCAGTTTCGTCTCGTCGTAGAACGTCTCGCGCGAGATACCCAGCCACTGGCGCAACCTGTCACCGCTGACGTCGTTGAACGGCAGACCGGTTTCATGCACCTTCCGACCCGGCGCCTGACCGGCGATGAGGATGCGGGACGACGCGGACATCTGCACGACTGGCCGCGGGCCCAGCGGCAGGTGGGCGGCACACAGCGTGCACGCACGGACATCTTCGAGGAGCGAGCTCAGCGGTGTCATTGGGGACGCAGGTCGAGGTCCTGGAAATCGTAGGCTGGCGCGGTGCGGGCCGATGCCCTGTGCATCGTGGCGCGACGGATGCCGCCGTGTCCATCGGGAGCGAAGTCGATGAAAGCGTCGGCGTGTAGCGTGCGGTCGTCCCATCGGATCCGGAAGGTGTCGCCGTGCCAGGGCTCGGCCGTGCCGTCGAGGCGCGATGACTCGGCAAAGTGAACACGAAGCGTGTCGCCGTCGACGGCGACGTTCACGATCCCGTACCAGTTGTCCCGATAGCGCCTCGCATACGCTGTGAGGGGAAGGGTCGGTTGGAGCAAGGGCAGGGGGCGTGCGCTATGCATCGCATCGTCGGCAGCAAGGCGCTCGGCGCGCTTCTTTGCGGACGCCCAGTACGCCGCGATCCAGTCGGTATCGTGCCTGCCGAGATAGCCGTCCGCGACGTGGAAGGTAATCGCGTTGAACGCCTCTTCGGATTCCTGGTTGGTCAGCACGACCACGGCGAGGCCGAGGGAGGGCAACAAGGTCGTCTCGGACACGGTGCCCGGGAAGCCCCCGGTGTGCCAGACCATGTGCTGGCCGCGGAAATCCGAGACGAACCAGCCGGCGGCGTAGCCGAACGTGTTCGGCTGGGCTGCAGCCAGTGCCGGGACTGATGGCGCGTCGATCGGAATCGGCGTCACCATCTTAAACATGTCGGCCTGCGTTGCCGCGCTGAATAGCCGCGCTTGCGCGCCCTTTGGCTGCGGCAACACGCCCTGGCTCAACTGGGTTCCCGCCCAGCGCGCCATGTCGTCGATGCTCGCGTAGATGCCTGCGGCGCCGGCATTGTTCTTCCACACCAGCGTAGGCACGGCGCCGAGTCGGCCGTCCGCCTCCGGCATATAGGAGGTCGCTACGTCATCCGTTGGCTGGAGCTCCGAGCCGTCGATCAACGCATCGCTCATGCCCAGCGGCGCGAATATCTGCGCACGAACGAAGTCGGCATAGCGTTCGCCGGAGGCGTGCTCGACGATCAGCGTGGCCACGGCGAACATGATGTTCTCGTAGGCAAAGGTTTCGCGGAAGCCGGTAGCCAAAGGCAGGTTCGCGAGGTGCTCTACCACCTCGCGCGTGCTGTAGTGCGTGGACGGCAGGAAGAGGAGGTCGCCCGCATGGGGCCCGAGTCCGCTGCGGTGGGCAAGCAGGTCACGGATACGCATGTCGTGCGTGGCATAGGGCTCGGCCATGCGGAACCAGGGCAGGTGGTCGATCACCCGGTCATCCATATGCAGCTTGCCGCGCTCGGCCAGCATCTCRATGGCGGTCGCCGTGACGGATTTGGTATTCGATGCGATGCAGAACTTCGTGTGGATGTCGACCGACAGGTGCTTTTCCACGTCGCGCAGGCCGGAGCCTTGCTCGAACACGACCTTACCGTCCTTGATCACCGCCACGGCAATGYCGGGAACGTCGAAGGTGGAGCGAACGCGGTCGATGTAAGCGGGCAGGTCGGCAGGAAGGCTGCCGGGATGCTCGGTGGCCGGTGCGCGTGCTGACGCGCACATCGCGGCGCAAACGGCGAATGTCGAGAAGGCAAAACGAAAAGGCATCGTGTCGCTCCGTATCAGGTCGCCGCTGTCGACCGCGGTACGACGAAGCTTATCGCTGTAACAGCGTTGCCGCACCGCGAAGCATGAGGTCGATACTCTCATCGAACCGCTGGTCGAACCGATCGAACAGCACCTCCCCGGCTTCGCGAAGCAGCGGGAAGGCATCGGGATCCAGCTGCGTCTTCCTCACTTCGATGTCATACGCCGGCGAGCGCTCGCCCGGCTTCGGGAACACGGCCTGTTCTTCGATGACGAAGCTGACGGCAAAAGTGTAGACCGCGCTCAGCAAGGTGACGGCCTGGCGCGTCGTGAAGCCCGCCTGCGTGAGGTGACCACCGATACGCTCGGCGGTTTCCTGGAACAGCGTGTTGGTGAGGCGCGTGCCGGCAATCATACGGCCGCCGTCACGATAGGCCAGCAGCGTCTTGCGCAGGCCGTGCCCGAACGTGGCGACCCACACCCGCCAATCGTCGGAGGGCGTTTCCGGCACGAGGTGGTCGGCGCCGCCGACCAGGACGAGCGTAGCCATCTCGTCGATCAGCGCGTCCTTGCTCTTGAAGTGCCAGTAGAGGGTAGGCGCCTGGATATCCAGGGACTGGGCCAGCTTGCGCAGCGTGAGGTCTTCCAAGCCCGTGTCGTCGAGAAGGCGCAAGGCGGCCTGCACGATGATGTCGCGATTCACTTTCATGGGGGCAGGCCTCCGGGGGTTGCAAACCGAATCTAACATGATTAGAGTTGATCTAACAATGTTAGATTATTCGGAGCGCCCATGAAAGCTGCCGTTGTCTACGAAGCGGGCAAGTCGCCCGTGTTCGCCGATTTCGAAGCGCCCGCCGCCAAGGCGGGCGAAGAACTGATCACCGTGAAAGCGGCGGCGCTCACGCACTTCACCAAGGCGCGTGCGTCTGGCGCGCACTACAGCGCCAGCGCTTCGCTTCCCGCGATCGCCGGCTCGGACGGCGTCGGCGTGACGCAGGACGGTCGTCGCGTGTACTTCATTCTGCCTGGCGCGCCCTTTGGCGCCATGGCCGAGGTGACTCGTGTACGCGCTGGCCATTGCATTCCGGTGCCCGAAGGCATCGACGACATCGCTGCCGCTGCCCTGGCCAATCCCGGCATGTCTGCCTGGGCGGCTCTTGTTCACCGCGCACAGCTCAAACAAGGCGACACCGTGCTCATCAACGGCGCCACCGGCATTGCCGGACGGCTGGCCGTACAGCTGGCAAAGCATCTCGGCGCAGGGAAGGTCATTGCGACGGCACGCGACGAAGCAGCGCTGGCT
>NZ_JBFUJE010000241.1:0-5995 GCF_056401535.1 Luteibacter sp. P4_E6
CCCTTGTTCAGCGGCAAGCACTAAGCAAGAAAGGCGCGTCTGAAGCAGAAGCCTGGATAAGATACGCCGCCGCGCCGGTCCCGGCGACTAGCTTTGACTATCTGGAGTGGTGCTTCGCGAGTCGCACGTCGACGTTTCCTGGACGCTCTCACTTGAGCCCGACGATGACTGCTTCTCACAGGAAGTCTCCACCACGTTTACCCTGCATCGAACTCGCTAGGCAGGCGTCTCAATTGCGGCGGATCGTCACCCGCACGCTATTGCCGAGATTCTCGATCTGAGGAACGACCGCATCCGACGGTTTCTGGTCGACGGGCGGCTTCAAGGTCACCAGGATGTTGTCGCCCTGACGGCAGACGACCGGCTCCTGGCCCGTGCTGGCCCAGGTTTGCTCCCACACCTGCGCCGGACCCCAGGGCAGGGGCTTCTGCGTGTGCGGCGTACGGTCTTCATCGCCTTCGGTGCATTGGAGCGGAGGAACGCGCTTGGGCAATGCGCCGGTCAGGAGCGTCTGGCGGACCATGACGGTGTAGTCGCGCTCCGGTTCCTGACTTGCGGGGGCAACGAAGGGCATCAGCAGGGCTATAGAAAGCAGGAGAGAAAGGCGCATCGGAATGGGACCAGCCGGGTTTGTGAGCGCGGCAGTATAAGGCGCCGGAGCAGGGTAACGGTGGTCCGACGAGGGACCGTACCCGACACGTCGACATCACGGCATCGGCGCTATTGCCATGCCTCGACACCGCTTCCTGGCGGTCGCCACTCCTGAGCTCGCCGGCCTCATGCGGATAGATGTCCCGTGCGCAACATCGTCGATTGCGTCGCGTTCGAGCGTGAGCTGCGTGTCGTCGTCCCGATCGGCATCCAGGTGCCCGCCTACCTCAGCGCCATCGGTCGGTCTCTTCTGCAGGTGCTTCCGGCCGATCGCCTGGCGAGCGTACTGCCGCCGAAACGCCCACGCCCGACAATCCATCGCAAACCCGCGATCGCGCTCAAAGCTGGGTTACTGCGTTGCCGTGACGCCATCGAGGCGAAAGTAGGGATGGCAGCACGGTGAACGCCCAGGCGAGCAAACGTCGTTCGATTGTCGCAGGCGCGACCGCGACGTTTCTCGAGCGAGGCTACGCGGGAGCGACGATGTCGCATATCGCACGCTCGGCGCAGGCGTCGAAGCAACGGTGTACAACCAGTTCGGCAGCAAGGAATCGCTTTTCGAGGCAGCCGTGAGCGACATCTGGTCGAGGTTCTAGGCTCTGCCTGACCGCAGGTCTGGCGACGACCTGGATAGCCCGAGGTCGGCCGTGTATTTTTAACCCCTGAATGTCATCTCTCACGGAGGTCAGATGTGGTTTATTGCTGCTTTGTCACTTGTAGCCGTCTCCGGCGCGCTCCAGGCAGCGCACACAAAGCCTCCTGCGTCCCTCCATGGCAAATGGGGTGATTTCACCTACCATCGCTCACTGGTAGTGATGGGGTCACCCTCCTCGCGGGCGTCGAGATAGACATAGGTAGCGGATGCGAATGAAGAGCAATAAGCGGATAACGCACGCCTACTGCATAGAAGCGGAGGAGGTTCTTCCGATAACGGGAGCCATGCTGTTTTATTTCGCCAGACCTGAGCGCGGCGCCTTGAGCTTCCTCTGCTCAACCGACACCTGCCGGAAACGAGGCGTCAAGGTCACCGGGGTGAACTATCACGTCCCACCCCAGGAGCAGACCAAGCATCAGACCGCTCACTATCGAGCCAATCCCGTGGACGATCATGACGCGTCATGCGAGTGGGTAGGAATCGAGGGCGATGTGGGGCAGAGGCTGCCTGGTGAAACAGATCGTCAACTGGAAGAGCGTAAGGCCAAGCTGAAGCTCAACGATTTCATTGATGTCTTCGACCCCACGGAGGCCGGCCCCGAGCAAGGAAATGAACCAACCGATGAGCAGCTTGACGTCGGGGAAGGAGGCGGCGTTCGTCGGAATAGCAGGAGTGCTCGACCTTCGCCGATGAGGCATAGCACCAATAGCCTGGAGCGGCTCGTGCAGTGCTATCGGGAGGCGAAAGATGAGCTATCGAAGGAAGAATTCGAAGCCCTGACGATCCAGGTCAAAGGGCTCGGTGAGGTATCACTGCAATCCTACTTTCGCCCGATCGAATGGGCCCGCCTGGGAGTGAGTGATCGCGTGGTGTTTGGCGGTGCACGGTACAAAAAATACGGGGCGGGTTTCAGTTTCACTTTTTTTGATAAGCACCAGGGCAAGCCCATATCGTTGTACGTTAAGTCTGCCACCATCAATGCCTATCGCTACCGTCGCTACTGGTTCGAACTCTTTGAGCAGGCGGAAAACGTGGCTTACTTCCGAGTCTATGTACTTGGAACGCTGAAGGAGCGCGAGGACGGGAAGGGATACGACCTTTCCGTCGACGACTTGAGGCACCTGGCTATCGTGCTTGGCCCGCAGAAGGCCGCCGAGCCACCACGTGAGTGACAGCACGAACGGGTAGCCAATACGACTATGGCGTCCACCCCTGAACCGGAAACAACGTGCCGATCGTCGACGGCGGCGCCGCTGTCACGTCACAACCCGCAAAGGGTTTGGTGGACGCCGCAACCAGGCTGAAGTCGTACGGGGCCGTCCACTGAACCTTGAAGTACCTCGGTAGGGTGTCCTGGTCTGCGTCCTGCATGTAAGCAACCTGCCACAGAGACGTGGAGCCGCGGCAACGCCTGGCGCTGCCGTCGTACTCGCCGGTGATATAGGCGTGTTGCTCTGCCGCGTGCAACTGCGCCAGGGCGGTCCTGTCGGCGGAGGGGGATAGCCAATGCGACGCTTCTGCCCAGGGTCGGGTCATCCATTCTTCGGCGAATGCCTGTGGATCGAGCGCGACAGGCGCAACACGCTTTACGGCGTGGTTCGGCCCGATTTGATAGCGCTGGACATGCGGTCGGACCAAGGCAGCGCCGTCGATGCTGGGGCCCATGTACTGGACGAGCAGGTCGTGGTTCGTGAGGTGTGCTCCGGCAACAAAGTCATCGCCCATGTAGAGGCTGTCCTGTCGATCAATCAGTGCAGGCGGTGTCGTCGTCTCCCTGGATGCCTGCCACAACTTCGTATAAAGGCTTTGCCAGTTCGACGAACACCAGGGACTGTAGCCGAGCGTCGCGACGAGGGGCGGCGGCGCAGGTTCGTTCCATGCGGTGTCGTACGAGGATGTCTGGATCGAAAGAAAATGCTGGGGCTGGTACTCGTCCTTGCCATACCGGTCCTGCTCGATGCTGATCAGGAGGTGCCAATGGTGATCCAGCCTTTGTTCGTAGAGGTACGCCGACTGGTCGAAACCGCACTGCATCCCCACCCCGGTCACCACCAGAAGGTAGCGATAGTCGAGGGGTGCCATGCGGACCTTGTCGAGGTACCCTCGCTCGCTTTCCGTGTGCGAGGGATCCTCGCACCGGTAGTCGGACGATTCCGGCAGGCCGCACGTCAATCCTGCGTCGTCGAGCGCCTGGGTCAGTCGCGCGCTGAGCGCCGTCAGGTCGTCGGGATCCAGGTTGTAGACCGTGCCATTCGCCATGCTCGCGCCCGGTACCGGGGGCAATTGCTGCTCCACCCATTCGCGCAAGGCCTGCTTGACCGGCGTGAACTCGGGCCCGGCGTTCCGCGCCTCGTCTATGCCACGGGAGTGGCGTATCTTTTCGAGCTGCGTTGCCAGTGACGAGAGGTCGGGCGTCGTCGCCCAGACGGGAGATGCGATAAATCCGACCGCGATTCCCGCAAAAACCATGAGCAAACGCATGGAGAGTCCCTGGGTGGTTTCTGTGCCGATTATCTACAAAGAGGGAAAGATATGTTTCTCAGGTCATTGGGTGCGGGAATCGTTGCGCTCGCCTTGGTCATGCTCGTGGCGTCGCTTTATGGCCTGCACGGCGTGTCCAATACAGGCCGCGTTGTCGCGGCAACGTTGCCCCCGTGGCGTCATGACGTGGATATGCAAAGGTGGAAGGCCCATCTGCAGGCCTATTGGGTGACCTGGGTCGTCGCCGCCGTCACGGCTGGCATCGGCGGAGTGCTCTTATTGAAGCGCCGCGCGGCGGGCCTGACACTTTTCGTTGCCGCGTCGGCCATCGTACTTTTCTACCCTGTTGTGACTTGGGCGTTCTTTCGCGAGGCTTATCCGTACGAGACCTTGAGTTATACGAACTCGGCTGTCGCCCTGTCGTTTCTGTGCCTGGCGGGTGTCGCACGCTTCGCGCTCCTTCGCAGGCCAGCTCGCTGACAGGGTGGTCGCTCGAAACGGAGGCTATCCCGGCGACGCTGCCGGTGCCTCGATGCTCTGCCACTGTCCTGTCTCGTCTTCGCTGCGCACACGAACGGGTACGCGGCGGCTTCGAGCGATCGTTTCGGCCAGCGCCATGGCGAATCGCAACGATTCGGCCCGAGTGGCGAATTCGCCGACGGGCTCGCGATCCTGAAAGACCTTGAAAGGGGAAGGGCCGCCACTTGCTTGCGGTAAATACAGGGTGATCGTATTCCCCAGGTCGCGGGCTTCCATGGCTGCTCCCGCCTAAGCCATCCGGGCGATCGCCCGGCGGATCTCGGCCAGGGTCTCGTCGAGCGCCAGGTCGATCTCGCCAGGGGAGACGTTTTTATCCGACAGACGCATAGCCAACACCCCTGCCATGGCGGCCGGACCGGGCAATGCCGCGGACCAGCCCAGGTTACGAATCTCACAGGCCCATCGATGGGCCCGTAGGGGATCCGGAGCGTCAAGCGCATCAGCCAGCAAGGTCGTGTACCTGCCCAGGCGGTGGGAGAGTGACCCGTGCTCGGGCGACTCGATGCCAGTCCGATCCGCGCAGCCGTCAGGGGACCGGTTCGTGAGGAAGTGAGTTGGGATACGAGTTGTCATGGCCCCATCGTCGGGGCCCGGGCGTGAAACGAACGCCAACGGCAGCGGGCGCAAGACCGACCTTGGCAAGCCATCGCTGCTTCATCCCGATTGCCCAGCCGGATGATCGACCGAGAACATTCGTGCCGCAACGAGAACAGCACGCAGCTGCCGGCCCATCTCCGTCAGCTGATATTCGACGCGCAGGGACTTGCCCGCGTGTTCGACACGCGCGACCAGGCCATCCTCGGCAAGCTCGCGCAGGTGCTGGGTCAGCACCTTCTGCGAAATACTTCCCAGGTCACGCTTCAACTGCAAGGTACGCAGTGTCGGGTCGGCGAACAGCCTGAACAGTATCGGCAGCTTCCAGCGCCCCTGGACCATGCGTACGACTCGCGTCACGTGCGCCGCCGACCCCGCCGGACCCAGACACACATCGGAAGACTCCTGGGTGGTGGGCACCTGAAAGTGCGTAGTTGTCGGAACTGCCATGTGGGGCCACCGTAGCGAGATATTAAAAACGACGTGGGGTTTCGGTATGGATCTTCAATTACAGGGAAAGGTTGCGCTGGTGACGGGCAGTAGCAAGGGCATCGGCGAAGCTATCGCCAGGACACTGGCCCTGGAGGGGGCGACCGTTATTGTTCACGGGCGCGACATGACCCAGGCCCAGCGGGTTGCTGCCGATATCCTGGCCTCGGGCGGACGGGCTCACGTTGTCGTTGGGGATCTCACGTTTGATGAGCAGGTACAGCGGATCGTCGAGGAAGCCGGGGAACGTGCCGGTCCTGTCGACATCCTGGTCAACAACGCCGGTGGTTCCGGCGGCGTGAAAGAGAGCTGGGCAACCACTGAGCCTGCTTCCTGGACGACGGCCTATGACCGAAATGTGTTGTCTGCTGTACGCATGACGACCCGACTGTTGCCGCAAATGCAGGCACGGCGATGGGGGCGGGTGGTCAACATCTCTAGCCTTGCCGCAACCATGGCGCCTGCCTCTTCTCCCGGCTACGCCGCCTGCAAGGCGGCGATGAATGCCATGACTTCGTCGTTGGCAAAGGCGGTCGCTTCGAGCGGGATCACCGTGAACGCTATTTCGCCCGGTACGATCCACAG
>NZ_JBFUJE010000242.1:0-5991 GCF_056401535.1 Luteibacter sp. P4_E6
GCGACGAGGTCGCCATCTCCGGCGTCGGCGCCGTGCGCGCAGCCGGCGGCGCAGCGGCAAAGGCCGGGCGCGGCGGCGGCACCGGCGCGGTCACGGGCGCCGGCTTGGGTGCGGTGTTCACGTACGGCGCACCGCGATCGCTGTTCGCTTCACTGGGATCGATGGCGCGCACTTCGACCAGGCCCGTGCCTTTCGGCCAGACGCCCAGCTTCACCGCCGCCGCGAAGGACAGGTCGATGATGCGGTTTTCGTGGAAGGGACCGCGGTCGTTGATGCGGACGATGACGCTCTTGCCGTTCTCGAGATTGGTGACACGCGCATAGCTCGGCAGCGGCAGCGTCTTATGCGCGGCTGAGAACTGATACATGTCGTATTCCTCGAGGCTCGAGGTCTTGTAGCCGTGGAACTTGTTGCCGTAGAACGAGGCGATGCCGCGCTCGACGTACCCGCGCGGCGTGGGCAGCACGTTGTAGGTCTGGCCGAGAACGGAATACGGCGACTTGTTGCCGTAGAGCGCGCGCGGCTCCACCTTCGGCACGGGCTCCGGAAGCTTGCTGACATCCGGTATCTCGGTGGGCACGCTGTCCGAGCTGGAGCGATAGCGCGAGCCCTGCGATTTGCTGATGTCGTCGTGACCGCCCCGCGAGGAGGAGGACGACGAGCCACCGCTGCTGCGTGCCGACGGGCGGGTATTCTTCGAACCGCCGCAGGCGGCGAGAAGCATGGCTACGAGGCAGATGAAGGTGAGGCGTGTCGCCAGCACCCTTCGCCGCTGAAGCGGCTCCCACAGGGTGCTCACCACAGCCTGCAAACTGCCGGCTGTATGTGGGAGCCGGCTATAAGCCTGCAAACTGCCGGCTGTATGTGGGAGCCGGCTATGCCGGCGATCCCTGCGAAGCACGGAGATCACATCAGCGACACCCCCCCCGCCAGCGCCGCTCATCGCGCCGCAGACCCATGCGTCCGTTCCCGAATCGCCTGCGCCAGCTGATTCACCGCCATCGCATACATCGGACTACGGTTGTACGTGGTGATCACATAGAAATTCTGGAAGACGAACCAGTACTCCGGACCCGATGGCCCCTCCAGACGAACCAGCTGCGCGTCGCGCCCCGGATTCAAATGCTGCAATGGCGCGAAACCCTCGGCGACAAAGGTTTCCACCGGCGCCACGGGACGCCAGTCCTTCGGCACGGCGGGGTCGACCACGCGCGCATCCGGCTGGGCGCGCACGGCGAGCGGGCCGCCGGTTTCCCAGCCGTGCTGGGAGAAATAGTTGGCCACGCTGGCGAAGATGTCGCCCATCGAGCCCTTCATGTCGATCTTGCCGTCGCCGTCGTAATCCACGCCCCAGTCACGGATGGACGAGGGCATGAACTGGCCCCAGCCCTGCGCACCGGCATACGAGCCCGTGAGCGTGTCCAGYGGACCGGCAAGATGGTTCGGCGGCAGTTCCAGCAGGGTTTTCAGCTGCTCGCGGAAGAACGGCGCACGCTTGGGGTAATAGAACGCCAGCGTGGCCAGCGCGTCGAGCACTTTGTACTTGCCGGTGTTCTTGCCGTAGAAGGTTTCCACGCCGACGATGGCCACGATGTATTCCGGCGGCACGCCGTACTTCTTGCCGATCGCATCGAGCAGGGCGCGATGCGTCTGGTAGAAGTCGGCGCCGGCCTGGATCCGCTGCTCGGTAAGGAAAATAGGCCGGTAATCGCGCCAGGGCTTGCCTTCCGCCGGGCGGTTCATCGCGTCGATGATGGACTGCTGCATCTTCGCGCCGTCGAGGATCGCGTTCAGCGATGCCTTGCTCTTACCCGTGTCTTTCGCGACTTCGCTCACCAGTTGCGCCTGGCCCGGATGGGTCTCGGCGAACACCGCGGGGGCGAACAGCAGGGGGAAGAGGATCATCGCGCCGGCGAGGCGCGGGAATAAACGTGCGAGGCGTGCGCGGTGCGCGGCGAGAACTTCATCCATGCGCCGAAGCGTAGCACGCAGGAAAGGCGCGTCCGGGGCGCGCTTCGGGAAGCGTTCAGGCATCAATCGTGGAGCTTGCGATTGGCATGGATCGACATCAAGACGCCGAAGCCGACCAGCAGCGACACCGCGGACGTACCGCCGTAACTGATCAGCGGCATCGGCACGCCCACCACCGGCAGGATGCCCGCGACCATGCCGCCGTTCACCGCCACGTAAACGAAGAAGCTCATGCCGATGGCACCGGCGAGCAGACGCGAGTAGGTGTCGCGCGCATTCATCGCGATCCACAGGCAACGGCCGATGATGAAGGCGTAGAGCAGCATGATGGTGATGACGCCGATCAGCCCGAATTCTTCCGAGAACACGGCGAAGATGAAGTCGGTGGTGTGCTCGGGGAGGAATTCCAGGCGTGACTGCGTGCCGTGCTGCCACCCCTTGCCGAAGATGCCGCCCGAACCCACGGCGATCTTCGACTGGATGATGTGCCAGCCGTTGCCCAGGGGATCCGATTCGGGATCGAGCAGCGTGCGCACGCGGTTGCGCTGGTACTCGTGGAGGAACTGCCAGGCCACGGGAATGGCCGCGCCCGCGCCACCGACGAGCAGGCCGATGCGCCACCAGGCCATGCCGGACAGGAACAGCGCGAAGGCGCCGGCCGCCGCCACCAGCAAGGCGGTGCCCAGGTCGGGCTGTTCGGCGATCAGCGCCGCCGGCACGGCGATCATGAGGCCGACCACGATGATGTCCTTCCAGCCCGGCGGCAGCTGCCGCGGATGCAGGTACCACGCCACCATCATCGGCATGGTCAGCTTGAGCAACTCGGACGGCTGGAAGCGCATGAACCCGAGATCCAGCCAGCGATACGCGCCGCGCCCTTCACCCAGCGCCGCCACCACCACCAGCAGCGCCGTACTGCCCATGTAGAGCCAGGGCGTCCACGAGCGCAGCACGGGCGGCGGAATACGCGAGATCACCACCAGCAACACCGCGCCGAGAACGAAGCGCGCCGCCTGCCCGCCGACCAGCGACAGGTTGGCGTTGCCGGCGCTGTAAAGCGTGGCGAGGCCGGCGCAGGCGAGCAGGAACAAGGCCAGCAGCAGCGGCAGATCGAGACGCGGCCGCGTGAGCAGGCGCAGGCCGAAGCGTTTGAGACGAACGGAGAGGTTGGCGAACATGTTTACTGGTCCTCCCCATTGTCGTCCGGCGRCAGATCAGTGCTGGACGGTGCCGCAGGTTGCGCGCCCTGGACGGAGCTTGCGCTTGCAGGTGCGGGCTCAGCGGATGTGTCGGAAAGGGCAATCGGACCCGGCGGCAAGGCCGTAGGGCGCACCCCACCCTCGTCGACGACCCACTGGTCGAGGATCTTGCGGGCAATCGGACCGGAATCCGCCGCACCCCACGCACCCGCCTCGAGCACCACGGTCACGGCGATCCTGGGAGCCTCCGCCGGCGTGTACGCGATGAAGAGCGCACGGTGGCGCGTCGCCAGGTAGGCGGTGTTCTTGTTGGTGTCGTAGGCGTCGGATTTGCGCGAGAAGCGCTCGGCCGTGCCGCTCTTGCCAGCGATGACAAAGGGAAAACCCAGCCCCAGCTTTGCCTTGTTGCCGGTGCCGCCGGCCGAGTTGATCACCGCGACCATGCCCTCGTTCACGGTGTCCCAATCCGCTGCCCTGCGGATCACCGACGGGCCGGTAGGCGGGAACGGTTGTGGCACCCGCGCGCTGTCGACACCGTCCTGCGTATCCATCAGCAAATGCGGTGCGTAAGGCACGCCGTGTCCCGCGAAGGTGGCGAGGGCGTGGGCCAACTGGATCGGCGTTACCGCCCAGTAGCCCTGGCCGATGCCGGAAATGATCGTCTCGCCCGGATACCAGCCCGCCTTGCTACGCTTGGCTTTCCACTCGCGCGAAGGAAGCACCCCTTCCGATTCGCCGGTGAGGTCGATGCCGGTCTTCTTGCCGAAACCGAGGCCGCCCATCCACTGCGCAAGGCGGTCGATGYCCATGTCGAGTGCGAGCCGGTAGAAATAGGTGTTGGTGGACATCTGGATCGCGCGAACCATGTTCACCGTGCCGTCGCCGCCGCGCTTGTCGTCGCGGTAGCAGCGGCTCTGCCCCGGAATACAGAACTCGCCGGTGGAAAGCACGGTATCCGACGGACGGCGAACGCCCATGGTGAGGCCACCCAGTGCGAGGAACGGCTTCACCGTCGAGCCCGGCTGGTAGATGCCGCGCAGTGCGCGGTTCACCAGAGGCGTGTCCGTTGCCGTCATCAGCGCCTTGTAGTCGACCGAACTGATGCCGTTGACGAACAGGTTGGGGTCGAAGTCGGGCACGCTGGCGAAAGCCAGCACCTGTCCGTTGCGCGGATCGATGGCGATGGCCGCGCCGGCACGGCCCGCCATCGCGTCCAGTGCTGCCTTCTGCAGGCGCACGTCGATGCTCAGGTAGATGTTCTTGCCCGGCGTCGGCGGCGTGGTATCGAGTACGGCCTGGGTGCGTCCGTCCGCGTTCACTTCGACCAGTTCGTAGCCCGGCTCGCCGTGCAGCAGTTTTTCGTATGACTTCTCGATGCCGATGCGACCGATGTGCGTGGTGCCCTTGTAGCTGGCCTCCTCGTCATCGTCCATCTTGTCCAGATCGTCGGCATCGATGCGGCTCACGTAGCCGATGACATGCGCCAGAGAGGGTCCCAGCGGGTAGCGCCGGGTGAGATACGGCACGACATCGACACCAGGGAATCGCCAGCGATTCACGGCGAAGCGACCGATCTCGTCCTCGGTGAGCTTGAGCTTGAGCGGAATGCCTTCGAAGCGACGGCCCAGCTTCACCTGCTTCTTGAACGTGACGATGTCGTCGTCGCTGATCGGCACCACCGCGCTGAGCTTCTGCAGCATGTCGTCCATGTTGGCGACCTGCTCGGGCGTCACTTCGAGGCGGAAAGCGGGCACGTTGTCGGCGAGCAACACGCCGTTGCGATCGTAGATGAGACCGCGCGCGGGCGGGATCGAACGCGGTTTTACGCGGTTCTGCTCCGAACGCGTCACGAACTCGTCGTGATGGAATACCTGCAGGTAGACATAGCGGCTGCACACTGCGATGAGGCCGAGCAGGAGCAGGAAAAATCCCGCCAGGGCGCGCCGTCGGAACAGCGCTACCTCGCCGCGGACCTCCTTGATCGAGGCGCGACGCCGGCTCATGTGTCGTGGATGCGCAGACGCGCGCGCAGGTCGTCGAGGATCAGGAAGACGAACGGCCACAGCACCGCGYCCACCAGCGGCGAGATCCAGTATTCCGGCGGCGGCAGCGGATCGCCGGCGAACACCCGGATGAGCAGCAGGAGCACGCGGTCGTTCAGTAGCAGGCCGAGCACGGCCAGCGACTGCTGCCACATCGGAAAGAAGCGCAGGCGCGAGCGGAAGCGCAGCGCGATGAAGACCATGGCCGTAAGGCGCAGCGCCTGTTCAYCGAGTAGCACGCCGTCGAACAGATCGGCGCCCACGCCCAGGCAGAACGCCAGGCCGAGCGTGACGCGATCGCCCGACTGCAGGCACCAGTACAGCAGGATCAGCGCCGGCCAGTACGGCTTGAACGGCGTGAGCGGTCCCGGCAGCGGAATCAGCATCAGGAACAGCGACAGCAACAGCGTTGCGACGAACCACAGCTGGCGGACACGAAGCTTGTTCATGGCGTCGTCCCCGCTGGCGATGTTTCCGTCGACGAGGCCGCGCGGGCGGGCACCGGCGTCGTGGTCGGCGAGGTCACCTTCGGCAGGGTCGGGGTCACCGGTGCGGTCGGCGGCGCATTCGGATCCGGCGCCATGCCAGCCGGCGGCCCTGCATTGGGTGCGAGGGGCGGCGGACCGTCCTGTTCGGCGAGATCGTGGAGCAGGAGCACATCCTCACTGCGATCGAGGTCGGCGGCGGGCCGGGCCTGAGCGGACAGGAAGGTTCCCGAGGCCGTCTGCGCGACGTCGCGGATCTCGCCAACCGGGAAGCCCGGCGGGAAGCGCCCGCCC
>NZ_JBFUJE010000243.1:0-5986 GCF_056401535.1 Luteibacter sp. P4_E6
ACCATGGCCTCGAGCGCCTTGTTCGGGTCGTAGCCGCGAATCCCCTTCATATAGGCATCGGCGATCACCGGCACCGCGTGGTAGCCGACCATGCACCACGTCTCCATGCCCTGATAGGCCCAGATCGGAAGGATCCCGAAGGGACTCGCCTCGCGCGCCGCGATCAGCGAGCTGACGAACTGGGTGCTCATGTCCGGGCGCAACAAGGTGACCAGCGGCTGCTGGGCGCGGTAGACATCCCACAGGGACCACGTGGAATAGAAATCGAAGCCCTTGGCGGTGTGCACCTGGTTGTCCGGCCCACGGTATTCGCCATTGACGTCCATGGACAGGCTGGGCGAGATCATCGCGTGGTAAAGCGAGGTGTAGAAATTCTTGCGCGTGTCCGCCGGCGCTACCAGATCGACGGTGGACAAGGCCTTCTCCCAGCTCTGCCGGGCTTCGGCACGGCGGGCGTCGAAGTCGAAGCCTTCACCGTCCTTGTCGAGGTTGGCGACGGCGTTGTCCTCGCTCACCGAGGAAACGGCCACCTTGACGATGAGCGGCTTCGACAGGTCGCCGAAGTCGAACACGCCCTCGATCGCGCGACCGCTCATCGCGTCGACGTCCTCGGCGCGATTACCCGGACCGCTGAAGCCTTTGTACGGCACACCGGTCTCGCGGTTCTTCAGGCTGCGCGAGGCCATCGGCTGGTTGAAGCGCATGGCGAAATACAGCTGGCGACCCGGCGCCCAGCCGCGCGTGGTACGGCCGCCGGTCACCGTGCCGTCAGCGCGTACGCGCAGGCTCGACCAGAGCACCTTGCCTTCGTAGTCGTAGATGCTCGGACGCAGGTCGAGCAGCAGGTGCGCCGGCTTGCCCTTGGGGAAGGTATAGCGGTGCCAGCCCACGCGCTGGCCGGCGGTGAGCTCGGCGCGGACATCGTAGTCGGCCAGCGTGACGGCGTAGTACCCTGCTTCCGCTTTCTCGCTCTTGTGGTCGAACCGCGAGCGATAGCCGCTACCGGGCTGGTCGGGGGAGCCAGGGTCCAGCTTCACGTCGCCGGCGATGGGCATGACGAGTACGTCGCCCAGGTCGGAATGGCCGCTGCCGGAGAAGTGCGTATGGGAAAAACCGAGAATGCTCGAGTCGCCGTACTGATACCCGGCGGCCCACTTGTACGCGTGCTTGACGTCCGGCATCGCGGTATCCGGCGACAGCTGGATCATGCCGAACGGCACGGTGGCGCCCGGGAAGGTGTGGCCATCCCCACCCGTGCCGATCATCGGATCGACGGCGGCATAAGCGGACGAGCCGCCCTTGTCGCTGGGGGCCGCGGCGGCAAGCGCAGGCAGGGCAAGGCACAGGGCGGCGGCCAGCAGGCCATGGCGCAAACGGATGGTTCTCGACATCGGTGGTTCCCCTCGGGTGGACGCGTTTCGAGTGGTCACGAACATTTGGATCGTGACAAACAGACCGAAAGTAGCAAAGATGCCGCAGCCTCGCATGTTGCAGTGCGTGATGCATCCCTTTCGTCGGCGAGCGATGATCGCCCGGTTTAGATCGTTTGAAGGAGCTGAGATGCCGAGGATCACCCCGCAACGCCGCAAGGTCACGCTCGCCGATATCGCCCTGGGTTGCGATGTCTCGCGGGCGACCGTATCGCTCGTGTTGCGCGGTAGCCCGCTGGTCAACTCGGTGACCCGGGGAAGGGTCGAGGCCGAGCTGAAGCGCCAGGGCTATGTGTACAACCGTGCCGCGGCCAACCTGCGCCGACGTACCTCCTCGAGCATCGGCCTGGTCGTCAACGACCTGGGCAACCCCTTCTTCGCCGAATTCGCCGCCGGGGCCGACGAGGCCCTGGCCAGCGCGGGCTACGTTACCCTGCTGGGCAATACCGGCGAATCGCCGGAGCGACAGCAGGCGGTGCTCAACTCCCTGGTCGAGCACGGCCCGGCGGGCATCATCCTTTCGCCAGCCGAAGGCAGCGAGGGTGAACGCGTCCTGGCGGCCGTCGGCATGCACACGCCCCTGCTTGTATTCAACCGCGAACWGCCCGACGACGAGGGCACCCATCGCTGGGACACGCTCGAGATGGACAACGAGCACGGCGCCCGCCTGGCCACCGAACACCTTATCGCGCTCGGTCACCAGCGCATCGCCTTCTTCGGCGGCCACCGCGAGTCGAGTTCGGTGGAGCAGCGTCGGCGCGGCTACGCCAGCGCCATGAGCGCGGCGGGCCTGAAGGTGGATCCCGCATGGATGATCGAAAGCGCACCGACCCGCCTCGAAGCCGCACGCCAGACCGGCGCGCTGTTCGCGCGCGATCCCGCACCCACGGCGGCGGTTTGCTACAACGACGCCGTCGCGCTGGGCCTTATGCTTGGCCTGACCAAGCGCGGCCGTCGCCCGGGCGAAGATTTCGCCCTGACCGGCTTCGATGATGTCGCCGAGGCCTCGGTATGCGTGCCGCCCCTGACCACCGTTGCGGTCGATCCGCGCGGCCTGGGCCGGCGCAGTGCCGAACTCATCCTGGAAAGACTTCGTAATCCTGAGACGGACACGGCTTCCACTATCGCGCCCGTCCGGCTGGTCGTTCGCGAAAGCAGCTGCCCGCCGTCTTCCCCCTGAAACCACCACTGGAGCGCCCCATGGCTACCGCTTCCACGCCATTGCCCAACTCGTCGAATTCGACGGGCGCCGGCGACACCCGTTACACCTATTTCCCGCTCGCGCTTGGCGTGATGACCACGATCTTCTTCATGTGGGGGTTCCTGACCTGCCTGAATGACATCCTGATCCCGCACCTGAAAGCCGTGTTCGAGCTGAACTACTTCAAGGCGATGCTGATCCAGTTCACCTTCTTCGGCGCGTACTTCATCATGGGCGTCCCGGCCGGTCGGCTGGTTGCCCGTCTCGGCTACAAGAAGGGCATCGTCGCCGGCCTGATCATCGCCGGTATCGGTGCGGCGCTGTTCTGGCCTGCCGCCGGCATGCGCGTCTACATCCTCTTCCTCGGCGCGCTGTTCATCCTGGCCACCGGCATCACGGTGCTGCAGGTCGCGGCGAACCCGTACGTCGCCCTGCTCGGTCCCGAGAGGACCAGCTCCAGCCGCCTCACCCTGGCCCAGGCGCTCAATTCGTTCGGCACCTTCCTGGCCCCGTTCTTCGGTGCGGTCCTGATCCTGTCCAACCAGGTCAAGAGCGCCGACGACATCGCCAAGCTCAGCACCGCCGAGCAGATCAGCTACCGCGCCACCGAAGCCAGTGCCGTGCAGGTGCCATACATCGGCCTGGCCGTGGTACTGGTCGTCATCGCGATCCTGGTTTACCTCTTCAACCTGCCCAAGCTCGAGGAAACCACCGAGCAGGCCGAYGAAGGACATCACACGCTGATGGACGCCCTGAAGACGCCGCACGTGTTCTTCGGCGTGCTCGGCATCTTCTTCTACGTCGGTGGCGAAGTGTCGATCGGCAGCTTCATGATCAACTACCTGCAGTTGCCGGAGATCGGCAACATGACCGGTGAAGCCGCCGCGTCGCACGTGGCGTTCTACTGGGGTGGCGCCATGGTCGGCCGGTTCATCGGCTCAGCCCTGCTGGCCAGGTTCTCGCCGCGCATGTTGCTGGCGATCTTTGCCATCATCAACGGCCTGCTCGTCATTACCACCATGTCGACCACCGGTATGGTCGCGGTGTACAGCATCGTGGTCATCGGCCTGTTCAACTCCATCATGTTCCCGACGATCTTCTCGCTGGGTATCGAGGGTATGGGTCCGCTGACCGGCAAGGCGTCAAGCCTGCTCATCATGGCCATCGTGGGTGGCGCGCTTATCCCGATCATCCAGGGCGCCATTGCCGATCACATCGGCCTCCAGCACGCGTTCTTCGTCCCGCTCATCTGCTACGCCTACATCGTGTTCTACGGCCTCAGTGGTTCCAAGGTCCGTTCGGTGCCTGTCGCGCGTTAAGCCCCATGGCGACGGCCGGCCTCGCGCCGGCCGTCGTGTAGTACTTTCTTGCCCCAAGGACAGGCCGCAGCATGTCTTCCATCCTCTGCTTCGGCGAGGCGCTGATCGATTTCCACGCACAGCCCCAGGGCGGCGCCGGTCAGCCTCCCGCTTTCGTTCCCTTTGCCGGCGGCGCGCCGGCCAATGTCGCGGTCGCCGCGGCACGCCTCGGCGCCCACGCCCGCTTTGCCGGCATGCTCGCACGCGACATGTTCGGTGATTTCCTGCTCAAGAGCCTTACCGACCTTGGCGTCGGTACGGACGACATTGCGCGTACCGATGAGGCACGCACCGCCCTGGCGTTCGTCGCCCATGACGACAAGGGCGATCGCAGCTTCAGTTTCTATCGTCCGCCCGCCGCGGACCTGCTGTTCCGTCCCGAGCATTTCCGTAAGGAAGCGTTCGAGGATCTGTCGATCTTCCACGTCTGCTCCAATTCGCTCACCGAAGCGGCGATCGCCGCGACGACGGTCGAAGGCATGCGCCGTGCGCGTGCCGCCGGTGCACTGGTCAGCTTCGACATGAATCTGCGCCCGGCCCTGTGGCCGGCCAGCGAAGCACCGCTGCCACGCCTGTGGGAAGCGCTGTCCGAAGCCGACGTGATCAAGCTCAGCGCGGAAGAGTTCGCCTTCATCCATGCGGGTGCGGGTTCCGACGACGCCGTGCTCGAGCGTCTCTGGCGCGGCAAGGCCGGCCTGTTGCTGGTCACCGACGGTGCCGAACCGATGCGCTGGTTCTCCCGTTCCGCACGTGGCACGGTGCAGGGCTACGCCGTCGAAGCGGTGGACACCACCGCCGCCGGTGATGCTTTCGTGGGTGGCCTGCTCGCCCGACTGGCCGCGGAAAACGTCACGCCCGCGACCTTCGACGCACTGGTTGCCGACACGTCCCGCCTCGACGAGCTGATTCGATTCGCCGCAGCCTGTGGTGCAATCACCGCCACCCGCAAGGGCTCGTTTACTGCCATTCCCGACCAGGCCGAAGTCAGGGCCTTCATGGAGAAGCACGCATGACGAACTACCCCCTCCCCGATTTCCATAACGTGGATGTACTGCGCGACCACGTCGCCAAGACCATGGCTTTCTACAAGCCGAACGAGGTCGACACCGCCGGCGGATTCTTCCAGTACTTCAAGGACGACGGTTCGGTCTACGACCGCAGCCACCGCCACCTCGTGTCGAGCACGCGCTTCGTGTTCAACCACGCCATGGCTCACCTTGAATTCAAGAAGCCGGAAGACAAAGACCTTGCCATGCATGGTCTGAAGTACCTGCGCGAAGTGCACCTGAATCCCGAGACCGGCGGTTACGCCTGGACGATCGCCGACGGCAAGCGCGACGACCAGATGAACCACTGCTACGGTCTGGCGTTCATGTTGCTGGCTTATTCGTGCGGCGTGAAAGTAGGCTTCGATGAAGCAAAGGCCTGGCAGGGCGAGATCTGGGACCTGCTCGAGAAGCGTTACTGGGAGCCGACCTACGGCCTGTACCGCGACGAGGCTGACAAGGACTGGAACTTCACCGGTTACCGCGGCCAGAACGCGAACATGCACATGACCGAGGCGATGATCGCCGCGTGGGAAGCCACGAAGGACGATCGCTACCTCGACCGCGCGCTGTTGCTCGCCGAGAACATGACCCAGCGTCAGGCCGGCCTGACCCCSCAGAAGCTGGTGTGGGAGCACTACCACCAGGACTGGACGATCGACTGGGAATACAACCTCGACAATCCCAAGCACCTGTTCCGTCCGTGGGGTTTCCAGCCCGGTCACCAGACCGAATGGGCGAAGCTGCTGATGATGCTCGAGCGCTACACCAAGGGCACGCCGAAGCATAAGGACTGGCTGGTATCGACCGCGAAGCACCTGTTCGACGAGGCGCTCGACAAGGCTTGGGACAAGGAATACGGCGGCATCGCCTACGGCTTCTCTCCCGAAGGCGACGTGTGCGACGACGACAAGTACTTCTGGGTGCAGGCCGAATCGCTCGGTGCCGCGC
>NZ_JBFUJE010000244.1:0-5982 GCF_056401535.1 Luteibacter sp. P4_E6
ACCATGATTCGCTGGATACGCGCCTGGATGGCCTCCTCAACTACGGTGCCCTGCTTTCCGCTGTCACCAATGGCACGTACAACTTCGTCAATCCGTCGGCGAACTCGCGCGAGTTGCTGGATGCCCTGGCACCCACCCTGCGGAAGACGTCGACCAGCGACCTGCAATCGCTCGACTTCCATGTGACGCGCCCATTGATGGATCTGGGCGGTGGCTCGCTCGGTCTCGCGACCGGTGTCGACGTGCGCCATGAACAGCAGAACGACCCGGACCTCAACGCGAACCTGCAGGCACAGGGTCTCGGCGTCGCCCGTACGAGTGGCCAGCGTACGGTGGGAGGCGTCTATGTCGAACTGGATGCGCCATTCACGGAGTCTTTCGAAGTGGATGCATCGAGTCGTTTCGACCACTACTCGGACTTCGGTAACAACTTCTCACCGAAGATCGGCTTCAAGTGGAAGCCCATCGAGCAGCTGGCCGTGCGCGGCACGTTCTCGAAAGGCTACCGTGCGCCGGGATTCTCCGAGAGCGGAAACAGCCAGAGCGAGGGTTTTGCGACATTCACGCCACCGGCGGATTTCCAGAATGCGCATAACAACAGCGGCTATGTGCAGCCTTATCCGCTGGCTTTCCTCACCACGTCCAATCCCAAAATCCAGCCGGAACGCTCCAAGAGCTACACCCTCGGCCTGCTGTTCCAGCCGACGCAGGACCTGAGCGCGTCGCTGGATTTCTATCGGATCAAGAAAACCGGCGTGATCGCGCAGCAGGATCCCAACGCCGTGCTCGATGCGTACTTTGCCGGTCAGCCACTGCCGGCGGGCTCGGCGATCGTGGCGGACGGTCCGGACCCGGCGGCGCCGGGCGCGCTTGCGCGGCCCCTGGTCGTGGCGGCACCGTGGGTCAACCAGAACTCCCTGAAGACCCAGGGCGTGGACCTCGACCTAAAGGCTGGCTACAGCTTCAACGAGAACGTGCGCTTCACCAGTGAAATCAACCTGACCAAGATCATCAGCTGGAAGCTGAAGCTGGAGGACGGCACGACGCTCGAGTTCGTCGGTACGCACGGTCCTTACGGTGTGTCGTCAGGTGCGGGCACGCCGCGTTACCGTGGCTCGTGGGCGAACAGCATCTCCTTCGGAAAGGCGACGATCACCGGCACGTTGTATTACACCAGCGGACTGAAGCTGACCGCGCCGGACGTTCAGGACGGCTGCTTCTCGACCAATACGGATACGGGCGACAACTTCCCGGCGGATTGCCGCATGGCCTCGTTCACGGACTTCGACCTGACGGGCCGCTATGACCTCACGGAGAAAATCGCACTCACCGGCTCGGTGATGAACGCATTCGACAAGAAAGCGCCGTTCGATCCGCTGAACTATGCAGCGCTGAACTACAACCCGACCTATGCGCAGAACGGTGTGGTCGGGCGGTTCTTCACCGTGGGCGTGCGGGTGAAACTATAAGAACCGATCGCGCAGGGATGCTTCATGGAGCACATCCACGCCATCCGCACGGATGGCGATGGATCCGTCGCTTCGCAACCTCGCCAGCATGCGCGTCACCGTGGCCGCACTCATGCCCAGGTACGAACCGATATCGTCGCGTGACATCGGCAGAGGCACGAAGCCGCTGCCGATGCCTTCCACCCGGCGGCGGCGATCGAAGAGCTCAAGCAGGAAAGACGTCACCCGCTCCAGGGCCGATCCGTCGGTGGCGCGGCGCGTAAAGGCGCGTTCGCGCCGGCGCAGCGTGCGGAGATGGGTGGCAATCGCTGCACTGTGTTCGCACAGTGCGTCGGTGGCGGTGCGGGGAAATCGGCAAAACCACGTCTTGCCGACGGCCACCACCGACGCGCTGTGCGTCTGTGTGCGCTGAGCGTCGAGTGCGAACAGTTCGCCCGGCAAATGAAAGGCAACGACGCGCCCTTCGGTCACAGTCTTCGCCAGGCCGCTGAGCACGGCGAATGCGGCAAGGTGAGGTGCATCGGGCTGGACGAGCCGGTCTCCTTCGGAGAAGGGACCGACACGCTCGACCACCTCGCGCATGTCGAGAAGGTCGGGGTCGCCACCACGGGTTGCTTCACAGGCGGCGGCGTGCCGACACGACGCATTGCAGCAGACGGACGGCCGGCGTGAGGTGCTGGACTGGCTGGCGATGGCTGATGCGGTCGACACGGGTAACCTCCGGCACTCACGGAGTGCACCCGCATTTTAGGCCCCGATGTGGAGGGCGATGAGAACGGTCATCCCGCCGTGCGCTTTTGCCGCAGGGGACCCACCCATTGACCTTGTCGTGGTTTTGCCTTAGTAAGAGCGATGGGGGAACACCAAAAGGGGGCCGTCAAGGCCATGGCACGTCGAGTCACGCAAGTCAGCTCACCCGTCGTCGAAGACACCCGTTCCAACGCAGCGCCCTGGCCCGATGGCTTCATGCCCGGCACGGTGGCGCCGTTCGTCATGCGTTATGGGGTGGATTTCCTGGTCGCCATGCAGCGCACCGCCACCGCGCACGACACCGCCGTGGCGCCGGACGAAGTCGAGCCTGCTTAACGTTCCGAGGGATGCGAGCGAGGCGCCCGCGCGCCGTCGTCGGGCGTGTCGCCGRCTGGGCCGCCTTTAAGAATGCCGCCGACGACGACGATCGCTATCGTCGCCGCAATGAGGGCGAGCAGGGCGTAATAGCGGGTTCGATTCATGAGGCCAGTCTCCGTGGGCCTGGGTCAACGAAATGGATGGCGCACGTTACGTGCCCGTGGTGCCAAGCAGATCGGCCACGGCATCGATGAGCGCGTGAACGGAGAACGGCTTGCTGAGCATGGCTGTGCGCTCCGGCAACGCGGGCGTGTCCGCGAAAGCATCCCACGCGTAGCCGGTCACGAACAGCACGGGCACGTTCCGCAAGGTTTCGCGAACGGCCAGCGCGAGTTGCCGACCGTCCATGCCCGGCAGGCCGATATCGGTGACGAGGATGTCGGGTGGCGGTCCGGCGTCGATCAGGTGGAGCGCTTCGTAGGCTTCGGCGCAGTCACTGACCCGGTAACCCGCTTCTTCCAGCACTTCCCGCGCGATGGAACGAAGCATCTCTTCGTCCTCGACCAGGAGAACGTGCTGGCCTTTGCCGCGCACGAGCGCAGCGTCGACATGGGCATGGACGGCAGCATTCTCGCCGACGTGCCGGGGCAGCCAGAGGCTTACCGACGTGCCTGCGCCAGGGCTGGATTCGATGATGGCGCGGCCTCCGGTCTGGCGTGCGAACCCGTCCACCATCGACAGCCCAAGCCCCGTTCCCTGGCCGATGGCCTTGGTGGTGAAGAAAGGGTCGAACGCCTTCTCGACCACGCTCTGCGACATGCCAGTGCCGGTGTCGCTCACGGTGATCACCACGTAGTCGCGGCGTCCCCTGCCGATATCCGCGCGCTCGACGTTACGGGTCCGGATGGTCATCATGCCGCCCGTCGGCATCGCATCTCGCGCATTGATCGCCAGGTTGAGGACGGCGCTCTCCAACTGGCTGGCATCGGACAGGGTGCGCCAGAGGCCGTCCTGCATCTGGAGGTCGAGTGTGACCTGTTCGCCGATCAGCGGACGCAGTAGCAGATCCAGTTCCCTGACAAGCGCGTTGGCGTCCACGTCGGACAGCGACAGGGCCTGCTGACGGGCATAGGCAAGCAACCGATGCGTGAGGCCGGCGGCGCGCTTGACCGCGCCGCTGGCAGCGTCGAGCAGCCGGCGCGTGCCATCGAGACGCCCGTTGTCCAGTCGTTCGGCGACGACTTCGATCGCACCGCCGATGCCGCCGAGAATGTTGTTGAAGTCGTGCGCGATACCGCCCGTGAGGCGCCCCAGTGCCTCCAGCTTCTGGGCGTGGCGTTGTTGTTCGTCCATATCCCGGCGGCGCTGCGTATCGCGGCCCATGCCGTAAATGACGTTGCCGTCAGGCACGCCGGTCCACGCGAACCATCGGTAGTTGCCGTCTTTCGTGCGCAGTCGTAACTCGAGATCTTCGACAACGTCACCGTCAAACATCTGGCTGACCGCGTCGCRCGCGCGGTCGAGATCGTCGGCGTGGACCAATGCCTCGAGGTCGAGGCCGACCAGCTCGCTGGCCTCGTAGCCCAGCTCACTTTGCCAGGCGGGGTTGGTGTCCCGAAAACGGCCGTCGCGCGCAAGCACCACGTAGAGGTCGCGCGAGATGGTCCAAATCTTTTCCCGGCCGTCGGTCATTGCCGGCTCAGGGCTTGAACGTGTCGACGGGCCCTGAAACCTGGCGACCGCGCTGCCACACGGCGTCGATGGTCGTTGTCGCTTCGATGTCACCCGAGGGATCGTGATCGAGCACGATGAAGTCGGCCCGCTTGCCATTCGCAAGCACGCCGCGATCGTCCAGGCCCAGTAGCTGCGCGGCGCTCTGTGTCGCGACGTGGATCGCCTCCAGCGGGGTCAGGCCGGCGTCGACCATCAGGGCCAGTTCGCGATGCTCCGCGAAGCCGGGAATCCTTAGCGGCATGGCGCCTGCATCCGTGCCGAAACCTATCTTCACGCCGGCGTCGTGCAGGGTCTTCAGGTTTTTGAGGTTGACCTGCAAGGCCTCTTCGTTGACCGGTGTCGAGCCGTCGTTGTTTACCTTGTCGCGCCACGCGCCATCGGCAAACTGTCTGGCCAGGTCTGGCTGCACGGCATGCTGGAAGAAGGGGCGGTCCATCCAGCCGGGGTGGCGCGCATAGATGAACGCAGCTTCGTTGAGATCCAGTGTGGCGATGTACCAGGTGGCATGCTGTTTCAGCGCCTCGATGAAACCCGGGTCGACCGGCTTGTCGCGCACGCCGTGCGCGAGGATGTCCACTCCGGCGTCGACCAGTTGCCGCGCATCTTCCAGGTAATAGACGTGCGCGGCCACCCGCAGGTGCTTCGCGTGGGCCTCGTCGATCACGGCGTGCCAGATCTCCGGCTTCATCTTGACGGGAAGGCTGCCGTTGAAATCGTCCAGCCAGATCTTGATCAGGTCCGTCCCGCGTGCCGCTGCGGCGTCCACATCGGCGCGAGCTTCCTCCGGCGTGGCAGGGCGGTCGAGCTGGTTGGGCCCGGCCTGCATCATCTTGGCCGGCGGCGCCCCGTTAGGCACGCCAATACCCCGGTCGGCGCCGAACAGGTCGGCACCGTCGGCGTTGCCGGCATGCAGGTCGGCGCGCAGGGGATAGAAGATGTCGGGGTTGTTTACGCCGAGCGAGGTCATCGTGGTCACGCCGTAGGCCCGCCATTGGCGCAGTTGGCGAAGCCCGTTCTCGCGCGTATAGAGTTCGGGCAGTCCGCTCTTGCTGCCGTCCACGGAGCCGATATGTCCGTGGTCGGAGACCAGTCCGGGAATGATCGTCTTTCCCGTGTAATCGATGACCTTGGTACCCGCCGGCATCTTCGCGCGAAGGCCCGAGCCCATGAGTGAGATGTGGTCGCCGTCGATCACCAGGGTGACATCCTCCCGTGGCGGTGCACCGGTGCCGTCGATGACGCGTGCGCCGCGGATCACGGTCGCGGCGCCGACCGGACTGGAAGCAGCAGCCAGCGCGAGGGCGAGCAGGGTGGGGCGGAGCAGGGTCATGGAAAACATCCTTCCTGGTGATTGCCCGTCACGAATAATGCACGAGGTGCGAAGACCGTGTCGTTGCGAAATTCGTCGTTGCGCCGTTGTCACACGCGGTGCACAGGCAGCGGCCGAATCTCCGTACCCACATCCACCGCGGAGCACCAGGCAATGGAAGAGAAAGACATCACCCCCGTAGCGGACAAGCAACGCGGCGGCATCGGCTACATCCTGCTCTGGGTGCTGGGCGTGCCGATTCCGATCCTCATACTGATCTTCCTCGTACGCGGTTGCAYGTAACCCCCTCGAAGCGCCCCGTACTGTCGTATAAGCTTCCGTGATCCATTACGGAAGTGCCCATGTCCCAGGCAACCCTGCCGCGCAGTCCCGGTATCGACA
>NZ_JBFUJE010000245.1:0-5976 GCF_056401535.1 Luteibacter sp. P4_E6
GTACGGTTCGGAAGGCGACTATGTGATGACCCGCCCGCTGCGCGGTCCGCTCAACTCGTCTGAGGTCGATCATTCCACCGACGCCTACGACACGATCGACTGGCTGACCAAGAACCTGCCCGAGTCCAACGGCAAGGTCGGCATGATCGGCTCGTCGTATGAGGGCTTCACCGTGGTGATGGCCCTGATCAACCCGCACCCCGCCCTGAAGGTGGCGGCGCCGGAGAGCCCGATGGTGGACGGGTGGATGGGCGACGACTGGTTCCACTACGGCGCCTTCCGGCAGACCAACTTCGACTACATCACCGGCCAGAACGCCAAGCGCGGCAAGGGTGAGGAAATCACCCGCGCCGGCTACGACGACTACACCAACTTCCTCGCCGCCGGTTCGGCGGGCGACTACGCCAAAGCGGCTGGCCTCGACCAGCTGCCCTACTGGCGCAAGCTCAGCGAGCACCCCTCCTATGACGCCTACTGGCAGGGCCAGGCGCTCGACAAGGAAATGGCGAAGCAGCCGCTGAAGGTCCCGACCATGTGGCTGCAGGGCCTCTGGGACCAGGAAGACATGTGGGGCGCGATCCATAGCTACGAAGCCATGGAGCCCAAGGACAAGGGCAACGACAAGAATTACCTCGTGATGGGCCCCTGGCGCCATAGCCAGGTCAACTACAGCGCGTCCTCGCTCGGCGCACTGAACTGGGACGGTGACACGGCACTCCAGTTCCGTCGCGACGTGCTCCTGCCGTTCTTCAACCAGTACCTGGTCGATGGCGCGCCGAAGGCGAACACGCCGCCGGTCCTGATCTACAACACCGGCGAAAACCACTGGGACCGCTTCAAGGCGTGGCCCCAGGCCAAGGGAACCAAGCCCCTCTACCTGGTCGCCAACGGTGGGCTGTCGTTCACCGCGCCGGATGCGTCGGCAGCGAAGTACGACGAGTATGTCTCCGACCCCGCCAAGCCGGTGCCGTACGTGCCTCGCCCCGTGCGCTTCACCGATCGCACGTCCTGGACCACGTGGCTGGTGCAGGACCAGCGCTTCGTGGATGGCCGTCCGGACGTCCTCACCTACGTGACCGAGCCGCTCACGGTACCGCTGCGTGTGGCTGGCGCGCCGCAGGTGAACCTCTACGCCTCGACCAGCGGTACCGACAGTGACTGGGTCGTCAAGCTGATCGACGTCTATCCGCAGGCGAATACCACCTCGCCGGCCATGGGCGGCTATGAGCTATCTCTCTCGATGGACATCTTCCGCGGCCGCTATCGCGAGAGCTTCTCGGACCCGAAGGCGATCACGCCGAACACCCCGCTGGAATACACCTTCGGCTTGCCGACCGTGGACCACACCTTCCTGCCGGGTCACCGGGTGATGGTGCAGGTGCAGTCGTCATGGTTCCCGCTCTACGACCGCAACCCGCAGACCTACGTGCCGAACATCTTCTTTGCCAAGCCTTCCGACTACCAGAAGGCGACGCAGCAGGTCTGGCACGCACCGGGAACCGCCAGCGCTATCGAACTGCCGGTAGTGGAAGGCGGGAAGTAAATCAGGGGGCTTTCGGCTCCTGATACTCCCGCCCGTCGAAACGCAGCGTCCGCTCCTTCACCGAAGGTGCGGGCGCCGTGCAAGCCGGGCCCGCGTTTTCCTTGCCGGCGAACTCGAACGTCGTCTTCGTTCGCAGGACGATGTTCGCCATGCCATGGCTCTTACCCTGGTCGATGATCAGCTTTGTGTCCGTATCCGTCGAACGGGACGGGCATTCGGGATCTTCCGGCCGCACACTGGTGGCGAGCGTCGTCGGTCGCAGCACCCTGCGTAACTGGCCATCCGAATGAAGGTACAGGGCGATATCCTCGTCCGGTCCTTCGATGCGGTAATAGACCTTGTGCAGACGTACACCGAAGGCGCGTTTGCCAGGCGCCAACAGGTATCGCCCCGTATCCAGCGTGATCGTATCGACCGCCGGCTCGTCGCTGGGAACGGCGTCGTCGTCGCGGATTTGAGCCAGTACGTCGCCTGATTCGACGTCCAGAATGGCGAGGTCGAGGATCAGTGCGTGGTCGTTGCTTGTCGGCACTGAGGGCGCGTGCGCCAGGACGACGATCGTCTTTGCGTCGTCGCCGGGCAGCGAGGCGCAGTCGCCTTTCGCACCTCCCTCGGCGCCATAGCCAGCGATGCCAAGCTTCCGGGCGGTCGCCTCCCTCAACTCGACGCAGGCCGTGACAACGTCTTCTTCCCGCTTCGCCTCGGCATCGGCATCGTCCTTCGCCGCAGCGGGGCACAGCCCGAACACGCTTTGACCCGGGTACTTCCGGCAAGCGTCCCCGGCGGCGTATACGGCTTCCGTACGCTCGGCGCCGCCGACCTCGAAACGGCTGGCGAATGGCTTGAAGATCGCCATGAGCCGAGCTCTCTCCGCCCCCTTCGCAGCGATCAGGTCGTCGAGGCCCGCCTCGCTGAGATGCTCGCAGCTGCCCAACCCTCGCGACAGGGTGCCCAGCGAAAACGCCCGCCAGAACGCCTTTGGCAAGTACGTCGCTGGCTGACGCCTCAATGACGTGGCCTTGAAGGCACAGTCATAAGTTCGGCCCGCGGTGCTACCCAGCTCGCGCCATTCCTGTTCGTCCAATGGGGTATGAGGCCCCAACAACGGCTGCCACGGATCGATCCACGCCTCGTCGCGGATTTCCTGAGGGCGCATGGCCCTCAGGCGATCGAGCGCGTAGGTCGTATCCATGGCTTCGATGAGCGTGCGCTTTCGTTCGCCGGCCGGCCACGCTGTGGGGAGGCTCAGTACAACGGGTAGCTTCAGGGTGAGAAACGCCTGGCGTTCGATGGCCTCGTGGGCACGGTTGGCAAAGCCGGCATCGTCGAGCGCCGTTCCGGGTGGCGGAAGCGCGATCGGCTGGCCAGGGGAAAATGACGGCGCCATGCGTTGGAGCAAGGCGACACGCCGTTCGCTGCGGGGTGCCAGGGACTGGAATGCCTGGTAAAGCACCAGGCAATCGTCCGCCCTCTGTCCGTTGCATCCATCCATCGACAACTGGTCACCTATGCGCCGGACCAGGAGGCGGGAGGCGTCACTCAGCACCCGTTGGGGCGTGCGCCACATCTGGCCTCTCTCGGCGATGCATGCACGAAACCCGTCCGGGCCACTGACGTTGCCCCACTGCCAGCCGGTGCTATTGCGAAGCACATCAACGATTGGCGTGTCCTTCGCTGTCCACGCCAGGCGGGGAAAGCATTGGATGATGGCTTGYGTGGCGACGGCTTCCGGGCCCCATGTCGGATCGGGGTCGTACGTCATCTGTGTGGGAGATGGCCAAAGTCGGGCCCACAGGCGCGCGCTGTCCGAAGCGCGGGTGAAGGTAAGCAGACCCCAGGTCGCGGCTTGGTCGACGAGCATCGAGCGTGGGCCTTGCGGGATGGCCGAAAAGCCCGGCATGGTCAGGAGCGCCGTCAGCYTTTCCCGGGTCAGGGTCTTCCAGTGTGCCGGGAGGCGGATCGAGGGACCCCAGCGTGGATCAGCGGGAGGCGTGGCATCCGACGCCTTCCGAGCCTCGGTGGCTTCAGCGACGATCGCGTCGACCTCAGCGACAGATAGCGCCGCGGGATCGAGCGGCGTGTCCGCATCGATGCGGCGCCCCGTGTCGACGGCGCCGGCGTGCACAGGCGCGCCCGCAACCAATCCGGCCCCGCCGCTGGCGAAGAGCATGGCAGCACCTATGACGCGGAGTAGTTTGCGCATGACCCTGATCCCCCAAGGCGKCTCGCGATCCCTCGCCGCGGCGTGCGCATCCTACCRTGCCCCGGCGAAGCGTGGGTGGCCGTCACCGGCCCTGTCCATGGCGGAACGCGGGCGCCGCCTTGGCGTCGCCTGCACGCCGCCGGCGCGATCCTCGACCTCCCCGAGGTTCGAGGATCGCCCCATGGCCCGTCCCATCTGGACCGGTACCCTGTCGTTCGGCTTGCTCAACGTGCCGATCCGCCTGATGTCCGGCGAGCGCCGAAGCGACATCCATTTCCGCATGCTCGACCAGCGCAGCAACACGCCCGTGCGCTACGAACGGGTCAACGCCGATACCGGCGAAGAAGTGCCCTGGAAGGACATCGTCAAGGCCTTCGAGTACCAGAAGGGCAGTTATGTCGTCCTCGAAGAGGAAGACATCAAGAACGCCGCCAGCGATGTTCACGAGACCGTGGAGATCGATACCTTCGTCGATGCGGGCCAGATTGCTCCCGCCTACTTCGAGAAGCCGTACATCCTGCTTCCGGCGAAGAAGGCCGAAAAAGGTTACGTGCTGCTGCGCGAAACCTTGAAGAAGACCGGCAAGGTCGGCATCGCCCGCGTGGTCATCCGCACCAAGGAGTACCTGGCCGCCGTACTTCCGCAGGGTGATGCCCTGGTCCTCAACATCCTGCGCTACGAATCGGAGATCGTCGACGCGGACGACTTCGAGCTGCCGGGCAAGTCCACGGCTGACTATCGCATCTCCCCGCGTGAGATCGACATGGCGAAAGACCTTATCGCGTCGATGTCGAGCGACTGGAAACCTGGCGACTATCGCGACGATTTCCGCGAAAAGCTGCGCGCGGTCATCGAGAAGCGACTGAAGAGCAAGGGCGTGACCGCCACCATTGAAGAAGACGATCGCACGCCGGAGAACGCGACGACCAACGTCGTGGACTTCATGGCGCTGTTGAAGAAGAGCCTTGGCGCGAAGACGCGCACCCCGGCGAAAAAAACGATAGAAGCGACGAAGAAGGCCGCGAAGTCAGCGCCAGCAAAAAAGGCGACGGTCAAGAAAGCGGCAGCCAAGAAGGCGCCGGCCAAGAGCGCGGCAAGCAAGAAAGGCACTCCCGCGAAGACGGCGTCGCGCAAGGCGCCGGCCACGCGCCGCAAGGCGGGCTGACGCGATGGACCCGCTGATTGTCGACGGTGTCGCCATCACCCATCCCGACCGGGAAGTGTTCGGCGAGGGTGGTCCGACCAAGGGCGAAGTGGCGACCTATTACGAAGCGGTGGCTGCGCACATGCTGCCGGAGCTTCGTGGCCGGCCGCTATCGGTCGTGCGTTGTCCGCGGGGCACCAGCGGCGCCTGTTTCTTCCAGAAACACCATGCCGACGCGCTGGGCAAGCACGTCAAGGGCGTCGCGCTGAAGGAAAAGGATGGCGGCGACGCGGAATATCTCTATGTCGACGATGTGGAAGGGGTGCTCGAACTGGTCCAGATGAACACCCTCGAGTTCCATCCCTGGGGCGCCCGCGTCGACAACCCCGACCAGCCCGACCGGCTTATCTTCGACATCGATCCCTCGCAAGGCGTCGACTGGAAGACCATCGTGGCCTGCGCGCGCGCGATCCGTGAGCGACTCCTGGGCGAAGGACTCGAAAGCTTCGTTCGCACGTCGGGTGGCAAGGGCCTGCATGTCGTGGCGCCCTTTCGGCGAGGCCCGGCCTGGGAGAAGGTAAAGGCCTTCTGCGAAGGCATCGCCGATGCGATGGTCGCCGACAGTCCGCAGCGTTACATCGCCGAAGCGAGCAAGGCAAAACGTGAGGGTCTTATCTTCATCGACTGGCTGCGCAATACGCGCGGGGCGACAAGTGTCACGGGATGGTCGCTGCGCGCTCGCGCCGGTGCGCCGGTGGCGATGCCAGTGCGCTGGGACGAAATCGCCCGGCTGAAGACGGGCGGGGCGTTCGACCTCGCCAAGGCACTGAAGCGGGCGAAGGCGTTGGAAGCGGATCCCTGGGACGGGATCGCTTCGTTGAAGCAGGCGTTGCCGTAAGGACGAAACATCGGTGCGGCAGCCAACAGCCCGCACCGATGTCTTGCTTCGTTATTTCGACGGCATACGGCGGAGCGAGGCCATCACTTCATAGCAAGCGCCCATCGTGTGATAGTCGGTCTTGCCGGCGGGGCTCTTCTCGTCGTCGTACTTCTCGTTCTTGCGATTGAGGATGCGATACCACGCAC
>NZ_JBFUJE010000246.1:0-5950 GCF_056401535.1 Luteibacter sp. P4_E6
CTGTAATCCTGGGTGGAGAGGAAGTGGCGAACGGTCATGGCGGTCCAGATCGGTCGGTGGCCTTGGGGGCCGTGGAGGAAGTGAAGAATCAGGAGTCAGGAATTGGAAACGAAAAAACCCGGCGCATGGCCGGGTTTTTTAGTCGTTGCGTATGAAAAGCGCGCGACAGCCTACCCGGCCGAGTATCCGATGTACGGTCGACGAGCACGCGACGTCATCCCTGCGGCCATTCGGGCGCTGGTGAAGACGACGGCGGTGTAGACGGTATGGGACACGGCAAGGTCTGGAAAAGTTGAACCGCGATGATGCCGGGATTTGGTGCGGCGCGCAAGAAGGGCCCGATGCGCCAGAACCACAAGTGACAGGCGCCTCAGGCACATTGTCGCTGTGCTCATGGCAGCGATGTCACGACCGGATCGGCGACATGCGCGCTGTCCTCGACCACACCCGCGGCCTGGTTACCGCTTTTCGACACGGCTAACAAGGCATTGCTCGGCCCGCCACCGGAAAACGGCGGAACAGGCGACAACACAGCAGGGAACGCCGGATTCCACACGGCTGACTGCATGTGGTCGTCCGCGTTGTGCCCGACCACGACGACCAGATCGGAGGTTCCAAAGCCCGTCGCGTGGACCGTCCTCCCCGTCGCAAGCACAGGTATTGCGTCAACGGCGGTCACCGTTCCGCTGGCATTGATAGCCATATAGGCAGCGTTCGACTTGCCGTCGGCTGTCTGAAACGCGAAGACGATATTCCCCAGGTCGTTCAGGAACGCCCCCGAAGTCTTTATCGCAACGCCGTTATAGGTAATCGGCGGTGCAACGGCCGTGGTGCTTGGTGGCTGCCAGAAGGCCACTCGCGAGGTGGGAGCCGTGGGGAAGATGCACGTGCCCATGATCCTGCGAGAGACGTTGATGGATTGCGCCACGCAATAGGACGCACCGGGTGCCGGGGCGAGCGTGGTCATCAGGTACGCGCCAAGCAGACCGGTCGGCGTGGCAACGACTGCCTTGGTCACGCCGGTGCCGTTCGGACAGTCGAGGACCACCTCGGGATTCGCCGTCCCGACGGGCTCCGCGATGTCCACCGGTACGCAGTTGTCCCCCGGACTGGACACCGTGACAGGAGTCGTCGATCCCGCCTTCCAGATGACCGCTGTCGAGTTGGCTGCGCCGGAGTTACTGCTTCCGGCGATATCACCATGATCATTGAAGGCGGCCGCCTCGGTGCTGACATCCGCGCCAAGGCCGAGCAGGCCCGATTGCGGCAGCAGCTTCACCACCGTCGTCCCTGGCGCGGTCCAGGTCACGGCGAAGCCGACACCGCTCGCATCGACGCAGCCACCGATGACCAGCCCGTTGTTGCTGATGCCGCTGGCGGAGCACGAACGGCCCGTTGCGAGGGGTGCGAGGGCAAACTCACCTCCCGATCCGTTGGCCACCCAAGCGACCGTTGGCCCCGTGCCGTTCGGTGCACTGCAGGCGCCAGCGGCGATCCCGCTATCGTTCACATCCGACGCCACGCATTGGGCGCCTGCGTTATGGCCAAGATTGGTGAGCGAAGCGGCGGCAGCGCCTGGCGCGTGAATCGAGGCAGCGAACAGCGCCACGGCCGGTAAAAAAGATCCCTTTCGAATGAACGCATTCATCTCGCTTCCCTCGGATGGCGTCGGTGATGCAACGCGTCTTAACCTAGACCCCCGTCAAGAAGCGTGGAATAGCGCCTTGGATATAGAGGCCCGAGTGCGTCTCCATGGACTTCAATCGACTGGATTCACGGCGTCCGTTTTTGCGCCCACCTTTCATCCGGGACGCGGCAGCACCATCGCCGCTGAAGCGGCTCCCACAGCCAGCAAAAAAAGGCCGCGATTCCTCGCGGCCTTCCTGGCGGATCGCAGCGCGAAACCGGCTCAGTCAGCCGGCGCCACGCTCACGCGGACGCGAAGACGCTCGCCCGGGTCGTAGTTCAAACGCGAAACGTAGACCTCACCACGGTAGCGGTATTCGACGTCGTAACCGGCGATACGGCGCTGCTCGGAGACCGAGCTGACGTCGCGGCAGCGGGTTTCCGTGCCCTGGTAGGTGCGGTCGCCCTGGTGGGAGATGTTGTTGCCGACGGCGCCGCCAGCAACCGCACCGACCACGGTGGCGGCCTTGCGGCCATCGCCCTTGCCGATGGTATTGCCGAGCACGCCGCCGACCACGGCGCCGAGAATGGTGCCGGCCGCGGAATTACCGCTGGACTCCTGTCGGACGACAGGCTGGTCGTAGCATTCCTGTCGGGGTGTCTCGACGCGCGCGACGCCGTAGACCGGATCGACGCGCAGGACGTCGGCCCAACCGAAGTGGGTATTGTCGTCCGGACCCTGGGCGGGACCGGGCGGCGGACCCGGGGGCGGGCCGTAACGACCGTCCTGGGCACTGGCACCGGTAGCGAAAACCGCGAGGATGAGCGCGGGGATAAGCAGGCGAGACATTTAGGAGAACCTCCAGCCAGGCGCACAAAACGCCTACCGGTGCATTTCATCAAGTTCACGCTGAATCCACGCTTAGAGGCGCGGGGATGACCTTCACATAGTCATGTCAACCGAATTCCGAGCCGCGCGTGTGCCGCACGCCGCGCCGGGCTTGCTAATATCTCCGACCGGCCGCCCGCCGCGCCCGTCCACGGATCCCCGATGCCGATCTCGCTCTACAACACCCTGTCGCGCCGCACGGAAGCGTTCAGCCCGCTCGATCCGCAGCGGGTGACCATGTATGTCTGCGGGCCCACCGTCTACAACTACATCCACATCGGCAACGCCCGGCCGCCGGTCGTCTTCGACGTGCTGGCACGCCTCATCCGGCGCCATTACCCGAAGCTGGTCTACGCCCGGAACATCACCGACGTGGATGACAAGATCAACAACGCGGCGGCGGCGGCGGGTGTACCGATCGGGCAGATCACCAGCCGCTACGCCAAGGCCTACAACGAGGACCTGGCGCGTCTCGGCGTGGCTCCGCCGGATGTCGAGCCCTACGCGACGGATCACATTCCTCAGATCATCCGCATGATCGAGCGGCTGATCGCCAGCGGACACGCTTACGAAGCCGAAGGCCACGTCCTGTTCAACGTCGAGTCCTTCCCCGCCTACGGCGCGCTTTCCGGTCGCGACCCGGACGAGCTGCTCGCTGGCGCGCGTGTCGAAGTGGCGCCCTACAAGAACAGTCCGGGCGACTTCGTGCTGTGGAAGCCTTCTGACGAGACGCTGCCTGGCTGGGACAGCCCCTGGGGTCGGGGTCGCCCCGGCTGGCACATCGAGTGCTCCGCCATGAGCGAGGCCCATCTGGGGGACACCATCGACATTCACGCGGGTGGCGTCGATCTCACCTTCCCCCATCACGAAAACGAGATCGCCCAGAGCGTCTGCGCGCACGGCGGCAAGCCATTCGCACGATTCTGGATGCACAACGGGATGCTCACCTTTGACGGTCGCAAGATGTCGAAGTCGCTGGGCAACGTGCTCCAGTTGCATCAGCTGCTGGACAAGCACCCCGCCGAGGCGCTTCGCCTGATGCTGCTTCGCGGCCACTACCGCCAGCCGTTGGACTGGTCCGATACCGCCATGACGCAGGCCGTGCGCACCCTCGACGGCTGGTACGGCGTGCTGCGCGACATGGCCGACGTGGATGCCGGTACGCCGGTGATACCCCCGGCTGTCGAGGCCGCGCTATGCGACGACCTGAATACGCCCCAGGCCCTTGCCGAGATATCCCAGTTGGCCGACCATGCGCGCCGCGCCACCGGTGAGGAGCGCGCCTCGGCGAAGGCCGCCCTGCTTGGCGGTGCCGCCCTGCTCGGCCTGCTCGCCGAAGACCCCGAAGCCTGGTTCCGCCAGGGCAACCCAGGCGAAGCGATCGATGCAGGAGCCATCGAGGCCCTGCTCGAGGAACGCCGCGCCGCCCGCGCCGCGAAGGATTTCGCCCGCTCCGATGCCATTCGCGATCAGCTCAAGGACCTGGGCATCGCGATCGAAGACAGCGCACAAGGCACGCGCTGGAGTGTGGTGAAGGCATGAACGAACCCCAGGAAGCCACGGCTGCAGAAGCCCAGGCCGCGATCGCCGAGGAATTCGCCTTCTTCAGCGACTGGACCGAGCGCTATCAGTACCTGATCGACCTCGGCCGACAGCTGGCGCCCTTCCCGGACGCCAGCAAGACCGAAGAGAACCGCGTGCACGGGTGTCAGTCGATGGTCTGGCTGATTCCGTCGGGGGATGCGTCGAAGATGTATTTCGACGCCGCCAGCGACTCGGCCATCGTTTCCGGACTGATCGCGCTGATGCTTCGCGTCTACTCCGGCCGTTCGGCGCGAGAGATCGTCGATACGGAACCGGCGTTCGTCCAGGAGATCGGGCTGGCGAAGCACCTCTCCCCTACCCGCTCCAACGGCCTGTCGGCCATGCTGGCCAAGGCCAAGGCCTACGCTGCCGCGACCCTGGCGGACTGAGATCCGGTTGCGCTGACCCTGTGGGAGCCGCTTCAGCGGCGATGGGTGCTCGCGTCGAACTGGCCCGCTGCCGCGGGATCGCCGATGAATCGGCTCCTACAACGGCCTGCTACAAAAAAGCCCCGTCATCGCTGGCGGGGCTTTTTTGTTGCCGAAGCGCGAGGGACGATCAGTCGCCCATCTGCTTCTGCAGGTGCTCGCGGCGCTCCTGCGCGTCGAGCGTCAACGTGGCGATCGGGCGGGCGTCGAGGCGCTCCACACCGATTTCCTCGTCGGTCTCTTCGCAGAAACCGTAGCGGCCTTCCTCGATCCGACGCAGGGCCTTGTCGATCTTGGAGATCAGCTTGCGGTAGCGATCGCGGGTACGCAGCTCGAGCGAGTTTTCGGTCTCGCGCGTAGCGCGCTCGGCCTCGTCACCCACATCACGGACTTCCTCGCGGAGGTTGTCCATGGTCTGGCGGGACTCCTCGACGAGCTGGTCGCGCCAGTCCTTGAGCTTGTTGCGGAAGTAAGCGAGGTGACGAGGACTCATGTACTCCTCGTCACTGCCCGGCTTGTAGCCCTTGGGCAGGTCGATGACAGTCGAAGCGGGCAGCGCATAGCGGCCGTCTTCGCGCGTGATGCCGTTATCGGCGGTATTGGAAGCTGTGCTGTTCATGCTGGATTGAGCGGACTTCTCGTTTCTGGATGAGGTAGCGCTGCCCACCGCGGACGCTGTCCGGGGTGCCACAGCAGCAACGGCCGATGCCGTGCGACCCTTGACGGGCGGCGCGACATCGTTGGCCGGGGTGACTTTCTTCACCACCGGCGCGGGTGCGGGTGCGGCGCTCTTGGCCGGCGCCGCAGTTGTCTTCTTGGCAGCCGCCGCGGTCACTGCGGGCGCTGCGGCTTTCGTTGGCGCGGCGGGAACCGCCTTCTTGGCAGGCGCCTTCGCCACCGGCTTCGTGTCGGGCTTTGCAGCCGCCTTCGTCGCCGGCCTGGTGGCAACCTTGGGAGCTGCCTTGACCGGCTCGGCCTTGGCGGGCGCCTTCTTGGCGGCAACCTTGGCTACCGGCTTCGCGGGAACACTCTTTGCAGGCGCGGACTTCACCGGTGCGGCCTTCTTCGGAGCCGTCTTGGCCGAGGTCTTCGTCGCGGGCTTAGCCGCGGCACTGACTGCGGTCTTCGCCGGCGTCTTTGTTTTCACCACGGCCGTAGCCGTCCTGGCCTTACTCACATCACCGGCTCCGCCCTTTTTGGCGGCGCCCTTGGCAGTTGCGGAACTACGAGCGATTTTCGCCATTTCCTTCACCTCGGTGGCCGTGGCGGCGGGGTGTTATAGCCCAGATGCGTTAGCCCAGCAACCTATCTTCTGGGATACTGTCGGCTGGCTGACGCCGGTCGACCCCGGACTGAAAAGTGACCCGCCTCCTACTATTCCTTCTGTCCCTCTATAAACGATGGCTGAGCCCCCTTCTAGGGA
>NZ_JBFUJE010000247.1:0-5841 GCF_056401535.1 Luteibacter sp. P4_E6
TCACTGCCCACGGCGTGATCATGATCTTCTTCGTCGCCACGCCGCTCATCCTCGGTCTGATGAACGTGGTGGTGCCGCTGCAGATCGGCGCGCGCGATGTCGCGTTTCCGTTCGTCAACTCGCTTAGCTTCTGGCTGTCCGCGGTGGGCGCCGTGCTAGTGATGATGTCCATGTTCGTCGGCGATTTCGCCGCGACGGGCTGGGTAGCGTATCCACCCCTGTCCGAACTCGGGTACAGCCCTACGGTGGGTGTGGATTACTACATATGGTCGCTGCAGGTTTCAGGGCTAGGCACCTTGCTGACCGGCATCAACCTGGTCGTGACCATCCTGCGCATGCGCGCACCGGGCATGACCTTGATGCGCATGCCGGTATTCACGTGGACGGYGTTGATCACCAATATCCTCATCATTGGTGTGTTTCCCGTGTTGACCGCCACGCTCGCGCTGCTCAGCGCCGACCGCTACCTGGACATGCACTTCTTCACCAACGAGCTTGGTGGGAACGCGATGATGTACATCAACCTGATCTGGGTGTGGGGTCATCCCGAGGTCTATATCCTCATCCTGCCTTGCTTCGGTGCCTTCTCCGAAATCATCTCGACGTTTTCCGGCAAGCCGTTGTTCGGTTATAAATCGATGGTATACGCCACCTCGTCCATCGGCGTGCTGTCGTTCTTCGTCTGGCTGCACCACTTCTTCACCATGGGTTCGGGAGCGAACGTCAACGCCTTCTTCGGCATCATGACGTCGATCATCTCCATACCCACGGGCGTGAAGCTGTTCAACTGGTTGTTCACCATGTTCCGCGGACGCATCCGTTACCACTCCTCGGTCTGGTGGACGATCGGCTTCATGGTCACGTTCGCCATCGGTGGCATGACCGGTGTGCTCCTGGCCGTGCCCGGCGCGGACTTCGTACTGCACAACAGCCTGTTCCTCGTGGCGCATTTCCATAACGTGATCATCGGTGGCGTGCTGTTCGGCTGCCTGGCCGCGATCGGCTTCTGGTTCCCCAAGGTGTTCGGGTTCACGCTGAACGAGTTCTGGGGCAAGGTGTCGTTCTGGTGCTGGCTGGTCGGTTTCTATCTCGCCTTCATGCCGCTTTACGTGCTTGGCCTGGATGGCATGACGCGGCGCATGAACCACTATGACGATCCCACCTGGCAGCCATGGCTGGTCGTCGCGCTCATCGGCGCACTGGTGATTGCCTGTGGCATCGCCGCGCTCGGCATCCAGCTGGTCGTCAGCATCCGCAAACGGAACGCCAACCTCGACATGACGGGCGACCCCTGGGACGGCCGTAGCCTGGAATGGTCCACCGCCTCGCCGGCGCCGTTCTACAACTTCGCCCACGTGCCGGTGATCACCTCGCTGGAACCGCACTGGGATGCGAAGAAGGCGGGTACCGCGTACGTCGAGCCGGCGGCGTACGAAGACATCCACATGCCGCGGAACACGGGTGCGGGCTTCATCATCGCCGCCATCTCGCTCGCGTTGTGCTTCGCACTGGTCTGGCACATCTGGCCGCTGGCGATCGCTTCGCTGCTCGGCATGATCGCTGCCTTCATCGTGCGGACCTACGACCGCGACGTGGATTACTACGTGCCTGCCGCCGAGGTCGCTGCGATCGAACGGGCGCGCTACGCGCGTCTGCCGAAGACCCATCCTACCGCCGCCACACGCTACGACGAGGCCGCCTGAGCATGAGCACTACCCTTGCCACGGCCGGACATGGCCACGCGGAGCACGACGACGGGTCGATGACCACGGTCGGCTTCTGGMTCTACCTGATGAGCGACTGCCTGATCTTCGCGACGCTGTTCGCGACGTTCGGCGTCCTGGCCGGCGCCACGGCAGGCGGACCGGGGGGCAGGGAGCTTTTCAGCCTGCCGTTCGTGCTGACGGAAACGATGTTGCTGTTGTTGAGCAGCTTCACCTTCGGCGTCGGCATGCTCGGTGCGGCGGCGGGACGCCGTCGCGTGTTGCTCGGCTGGCTAGCCGTGACCTTCCTGCTCGGTCTCGGCTTCATCGTCATGGAAGTGCATGAGTTCGTCGAGCTGATCCACGACGGCGCAGGCCCGTCACGCAGCGCCTTCCTTTCCGCCTATTTCGGACTGGTCGGCACCCATGGCCTGCACGTGCTGTCGGGGCTGATCTGGCTCGGCGTGATGATGCATCAGGTGCTGCGCTTCGGCCTGGACGGCATCGTCCGTCGGCGACTGGCCTGCCTCAGCCTGTTCTGGCACTTCCTTGACCTGATCTGGATCTGCGTCTTCACTTTCGTCTATCTGCGCGAGTTCACTCCATGAGTCACGATACCCAGGCCCACGGCAGCATGCGGAGCTATCTGTCCGGTTTTATTCTTTCCGTCGCCCTGACCCTGGCCTCGTTCGGCGCGGTCATGTCGAACGTGGTTCCAGCCAGCGCGCGCCTCGCGCTCATCGTCACGCTGTGCGTGGCGCAGTTGTTCGTCCAGCTGGTGTACTTCCTGCACCTCGGCTCGGCGCGAAGCCAGCGCGCGAACACGGCGATCTTTGCCTGCACGACCTTCCTGATCGCCGTGGTGGTGGCTGGCTCGCTCTGGGTGATGCACAACGCCAACGTCAACATGATGCCGATGCCCATGTCGGTGCATCAGGCGATGATGCACGAGTAGCCGTCGGACTAGAGGTTGCGTTCGCCGGCCGCCACGGCTTCGAGCAGCGAAACCACGTGCTCGCCTTCGCCGGCGAGCGCCACTTCGACGGCGGTGCGATCGCCCAGTTCCTTGATGGGCGTCAGCAGCAGCCAATCCCACACGGCCTGGCGATCGGGCTCGATGCCGTAGGCCAGGTCCGCTATCCGTCGCATGATCCGGTTGCCCATCGCTCAGAACACGTGGCTGAGTGAGACGAAGAAACTACGGGTATGGTCGGCATTGACCATGGGGCTGTCTTTCACGGCATCCGGGAGAAGGGTGTAGCGCATGCCGACCGACGTGACCCACGAAGGCGACAGCCGGTAATTCGCCATGAGGTTCACGTACGGCGCGGTGCCGCCGTCGGCGTGGTACGCAGGAAGGCCGCTGCGCAGGGCCTCGCGGCCGCTGACGCCGTAGTAGTAGTCGTTGAGCGCGCCGTTGCTTCGCGTGACACCCACGGTCGGGATGAACGTGACAGCGCCTTTCTTCAGCGGGTAGCTGTAGCCGGCATCGAGCAGGATGCCGCCGCCGTGGCCGGTGAATTCCTTCTGCGCGCTGGCGGACACGACGCCCCATTCCGCTTTGTGCCGCCACGCCACGCCTGCCATACCGGAGATGTCACGGTTGGACAGCTGTTTCAGCTGCGCGTTGTTGGTGTCCTGATGGCGGAAACGGTTGGCGAATGGCGAGACGATGAGGGAAATTTCGTCGCTGGGCGTCGAAAGCAGCTTGTAGCCTGCGGAGACGCCGCGGAAGTAAAACGACTTACCCTCGTAGTTCACCAGGGGCAGGGGCAACGCCTTGTTGTCGTAGCTGCGATACGGGCTGGGGGCCCAGGCGGCTCCGATACCGAGGCTCCAGCCGGGCGCGCGGTCGTCCGCGGATTGCGCCGACACGGCGCCAGAAAGGGCGATGCCGGCGATCAGGGCAAAAAGGGACGCGGCGCGCGAACGGGGTACTGACATGCGGGAGAACTCTTAGGGGACGACAGGTTGTAAATGCTGGGGAGCGGACATTGCCCCAACATTGCGTGGCCTGATAGGCGTTTAGCTCGTGTTAGGATCGCGCCCCTTCGGGAGGTTCTGCATGCGCATACTGCTGGTGGAAGACGAGCCGGAGATGGCCGCTGTGCTCCAGGCTGGCCTGCATCGGCACGGCATGCTCGTGGACATCGCCCCGGATATCGCGCATGCGACCGAGGCCTTGCAGTGCAAGGTTCACGATCTGCTCCTGCTCGACAGGCAGCTCCCCGACGGCGACGGCGCGACCCTGCTGGCCACGGCACGGGCGACGCACGCCGATCTTCCGGTGATCATGCTGACTGCCCGCGGTTCGCTCACCGACCGCATCGAGGGCCTGGATCTCGGCGCGGATGACTACCTGGTCAAACCGTTCGCGATCGAAGAATTGCTTGCACGCATCCGCGCCATCTCCCGGCGTCCCGCGCAGATCTCCCTGCCGGTAGCCATGCTTGGCAACCTCTGCTTCGATTTCACCGCCCGCGAGGCCGTGGTCGATGGACACCCCTTGCGTCTGCAGCGTCGCCAGCTCCTGTTGCTCGAAGCACTGGCCTACCGGCATGGACGCACGGTGCAGCGCGAGGTACTGCAGGAGGCGGTCTACGGTTTCGACGACGCGATCCAGTCGAACGCGCTGGATGCCCACGTGTCGAAGCTGCGGCGGGCGCTCGTGGAGGCGAACGCGAGCGTCGAGATCCACGTGATCCGCGGGATTGGCTACCTGCTGCGGGGGGTGCGCGATGGGCAGGCGGGCTAAATCGCTCACCGTCCTGCTGGGTGTCCGGCTCAGCGTGCTGCAGATCGTGATCCTGGTCGCGACCATCGCCGCGCTGACCTGGAGCATCCTCAACACGCGGGCGGCCTATATCGACGAAGACATGGCGCGTGACATTGCACGCGCGGTCACCGTCGACGATGGCGCGATGCACCTGCACACCGACGGCGACATGCGCGCCGTCCTCGATAGCGAACCGCGCATCTGGTTCGCGGTCGAGGACGAGCAAGGGCATCGGCTTAGCCACGGGAATGTGCCGCAGGCGTATCGCTCGCTGGTGGGTTCGCTGTCTACGTTGGAAGCCTCTGAAGTCCACACGACGAGCGCACCCTATGAACTGGCCATGCGAGTCATCGTGGAAAACACGCCGCACGGACGGATCCACGTCATCGTAGGTGGCGCCCCGGTCCTCGGCATCGCGCTCATTTTCTTCAAGATTTCCGTGTATCTCGGCACGCGTATCGGCTTGCCACTGGTGTTGGTGACGCTTGTCGCCGTGCCATGGCTCATCCATCGGTCGATGGCCGGTGTCGGCAAGGTGGCCGACCAGGCCCAGCGCATCAATATCGACGAGCGTGGCGCCCAGCTGGAGGACGGCGCGGTACCGCGGGAACTGCAGCCGCTGGTGCGTGCGTTCAACCTGGCACTGAAGCGGTTGGGCGAAGGCTATGACGCGCGCGACCGCTTCCTGGTGGACGCCGCGCACGAGCTGCGTGCACCCATCGCCATTCTCGAGGCCAGGCTCGACACCTTGCCGCACGGTGAGGCGCGAACGCGCCTGCTGACCGACCTTGCTCGTCTGGCCAATATCGCCGAGCAGCTGCTCGACCTCCAGCGGCTGGGCAAGCAGGTGACGGCGTTCGAGCCGCTGGACCTGGTCACCCTCGTGCGCGAAGTGAGTGCCGACGTGGCACCGTTGGTGCTCGATGCGGGCTACGAGCTGGCCATGGACGCGCCCGATCACGCCGTCGTGATCATGGGCGACCGCCTCTCGTTGTCCCGGGCGGTGACCAACCTGATCCAGAACGCCATCGCCCATGCGGGAGGCAGGGGGCTGATCCACGTGGCCGTGATGGAAGGGGGCGTGTTCGAGATCAGCGACGAGGGGCCGGGCATTCCGGAGGGAGAGCGGGCGAAGGTTTTTACGCCGTTTTATCGGTTGCGACCGAGCAGTGTGGGGACCGGCCTGGGGTTGCACCTCGTCCAGGAGATCGTTGCCCGGCATGGGGGCGATATCCGGCTGACGGAGGCACCAGGGGGTGGGGCCAGGTTCTCCGTAAGGCTGMCAACAGCCTTGCCGGTTCGGCTGCCTAGCTCTTTGTAGATACTCTCTTGGCCGTCAAGCGTTCTTGAGGTGTTCAGGGC
>NZ_JBFUJE010000248.1:0-5839 GCF_056401535.1 Luteibacter sp. P4_E6
GGCACGAACAGCCAGCTGTTCTACGCGCCGTTCGCCCCCCGTGAGGATGCCGATACCTCGATTCCGCCGACCGTCACGTTTGGTAAGCCCGCGCCCAACAATTCGCCTTCCAACATGCCGACATTCGGTAACGCGACGTCGCTGGCGTCAGCCACGCTGCTGGGAGGATCGAGCACGTCGTACCGCTTTGTCGCAGGCACCGATCTGGGCAGCGTCGATCCGTTGGCTACGGCGGCGGCATCCGAGGTGAATATCACGCTTGACGGCCACTTTGCGGTAAAGGACACCCTGAGCGATCCCACGGTCGTGACCCAGAACGGACCGTTCTCCGGCAAGACGATATTCATGCCGACCACGATCCGCACCGGCACCGGCGACATCGATATGGTTTCTGCGGGCGATATCCAGTGGCTCGACGCAGCAGCCCCGGCGACCATCTACACGGCGGGTGCGCCGGTCGAAGGTACGGCGGCAGGTACGGATGTGTATCTCTTGCGGCCGTCGGAATTGCCGCGGGCGCAGAGCAATGACCTGACCGCTCCTGATGCGCTAGTGACCGGTCTGGTGAACCCGGATCATGCTGGCGATGTTTACCTGAAAGCGGGCGGCGACATCAGCAGTATCCAGAATGTCGTCGACGTTGATGGGTCGCAGACCAAGGCGCCACCGGGGAATTCCGTCGCGCAATACTGGTGGCAGTGGATGCAGACAGGTAACGCTGCCGACGGATCGAGTTCGTCCATCAACTTTGGCAATTTCCACCAGGGTGTCATGAGCATCGGCGGCAACGTGGACGTGGACGCTGGCGGCGATGTCAGCGAACTGTCAGTCTCGCTACCGACGACCTGGTACACGAATCCCGATGGCAAGTCGATCACCACCGTCGGCGGTGGCGATCTCTCCGTGCACGCCGGCGGCGACATACTCAGTGGCACCTACTTCGTTGCCAAGGGTACGGCGGACATACGTGCCGACGGCGCGATCGCGGTGTCTCCCTCCCTGGCCAGTTTTGACTCAGGCTTCCAGTCGACGGCCGGGGCCGAGTACACGACGCCTGTCTCCACACTGTTCGGCCTTCAGGACGCCCAGGTCACCGTTAATGCACGCCAGGGGGCCGATATTGGCGGCGTGTACGATCCGTCGTATGCAGGGAATGGCGCCCTCCATGTCCAGTTCTCCGCGGGGCATGCGGACGACCAGGGATACTCGACGACATCGTCCTTCGTCGCTGCATCGGTGGCCGGCGATGTCGCCTTCGGCAGCCTGCTGGCGCCGAATCAGGTGTTCTTCGGTCGCGGCGGCGCGAACGGCGAAACCATTCTTCCAGCGAACGTCGCTCTTTCTGCTTTAAGCGGAAGTATCGATATCCTTACGAGTGGCTCGCTGTTTCCGTCTCGCACGGGCAACCTGAGTCTTTTGGCGGAGGACAATATCGGGCTTGCCGGGCCGACTTTCGCTAGCGGCATCCAGTACTTTGGCTTGATCGATTCATCGCCGGACGGCATGCCGTCACCACTTCAGCCGATGGGCCTGGCGAACGCCACAGGAAAATGGTTAGGGGCTTCTACCGGTGTCCTGAATGGCCAGTTCCACGAGCCAGATTCGCTGCACGCTGACGATACGACACCCGTACGCGTTTACGCGCTCGACGGCGATATTACGAACGGTATGACGGATGCCACAGGCATAACGTATAGCGCCTTGGTGCTATTGCCCTCAAAACAGGCCGACATCCGCGCCGGCCGCGACATCGTAAACCTTTCGCTTATCGGCCAACACACGCGCGCGGCCGATATCACGCGCGTGTCGGCGGGTCGAGATATCTATGACACGTTCTTCCCCAACGGTAACGTCTTCGGTCCAAACACCTGGGCGCAACCTTTGGTGCCGGCACTGCTGGTCGGTGGCCCCGGTACCTTCGTCGTCGACGCAGGTCGCGACATCGGTCCTTTCGTAAGCCAGGCTGACGTGACGTCGCAATCCGGGCAATCGACCATCCCCACGGGCATCCAGGCCGTCGGCAACACCTACAATCCCTACCTTCCGCACGAAAGCGCGGACATCCTGGTGAACTTCGGCGTCGGTCCGGGCGTGGACACGGCGGGCTTCCTCGCGCACTACCTCAATGGCGGCGATGGCTTGCCCAATCTGGCGCCGGACCTCGTGGCCTTTATGGAGCAGCGCATCGCCGGTGAGCGCACGGCCACCGGTCATCTCACGGACGACGTGACGACACCGCTGACCGACGACCAGGCCCTCGGTCTGTTCGCCAGGGAACCTGAGATTGTCCAGCGTATCTTCGCTGACAAGGTCCTGTTCAAGCTGCTTGCCCAGGTAGGTACGGACTACAACAATCCATCGAGCCCGTACGCGGGCAAGTACGCTCGTGGCTACGCCGCGCTGGAGAGCATGTTCCCGAGTACGCTCGGATATACATCGAACGGTGCAGGGCAGGGTGGACTCAATGGCGGGGCTGCCACGGTGGATACCGGCGATCTGGATATCCGCAGCTCGACCATCCAGACGCAGCAGGGTGGGGACGTCACCTTGCTCGGCCCCGGTGGACAGGCACTTATCGGCAGTACATCGGCGCCGTCGCAAATTACCGACCCGAACGGCAAGGTCATCGCCGGACCCAACACCATGGGCCTGCTCACCCTGGAAGCCGGTAACGTCAACGTCTTCACCGACCGCAGCCTGCTGCTGGCGCAAAGCCGCGTATTTACCGAGCAGGGCGGCGATGTCACGATCTGGAGCTCCAACGGCGACATCAATGCCGGCCAGGGTGCAAAGACCAACAGCGAGGTTCCTCCGCCGACCTTCCTGTGTGATGTCGATGCATGGTGCCGTGTCGACGCACGCGGCCAGGTAAGCGGTGCGGGTATCGCCACGCTACAAACGGTTGAAGGTGCGCCCCCCGGCAACGCCTACCTCATCGCACCACGTGGCACGGTCGACGCCGGTGATGCGGGTATCCGCGTCTCCGGTAACCTGGTCATCGCCGCGGCGCGCGTGGCCAATGCCGACAATATCCAGGTCAAGGGCGATTCGATTGGTGTTCCCGTGACAGCGGCTGTCAACATCGGTGCATTGAATGCGGCAAGCGCCGCTGCTACCGCCGCAACGCAGGCCGCGGAAGATGTGGCGCGCAAACAGCAATCCGATGCGCGTGACAAGCTCCCGTCCGAGATCTCGGTGCATGTGCTGAGCGAAGGTGACAACACCTCGAGCGTCTCCCCGGCGGCGGGCTACGACAGCGGGTCGCCGGTGCAGGTACTTGGTCGTGGCGATGCGACGGGCCAACTGACGGAAGGGGAACAGAAGGCTCTGCATCGGATGTAATGTCTGCAACAAGGCGTGAAACATAGGGAGGGCGTTGCCCTCCCTATGCGTTTCATGACAGGCGATATGAATGTTCAGTTCGAACGTGATCCACGACACACTCGCGCTTGCCGAAATCACCGAACCGTCATACGCACGGACACCRCATTGGCACGACGGGGTAACGACGCAAGGTGATGCTTGCAAGGCCTCCACTCCGGGGGGCTTCTATGCAAAGGGGTAACACCATGCGTTGCGATTCTTCGATGGGAAACACCAGCATGAAGTTCATTGCGGGCGCCATTTTCATGTGCCTCGCTTCGGCCGCTAGCGCGGCCACCACGCTCGTCGGCGGTGGCGCCACGCTGCCGGCCATCGGTTACACCGGTGCCGCGGCGAACCCGGCCGGTTCGCCGATCACGCCCGCTGCCGGTTCGCTTTTCGGCTCCTACGGCGGCAATCCGGTCACCTACTGCCCGACCGGCAGCGGCGCGGGCAAGAAGGTTCTCGCCGGTAACGATCCGACCAACTTCCAGGTGAACGGTACCTGCGGCAGCACCACCCCGACGAACTTCGGCGGCGTGGGCCTTACCCAGGCGTTCTTCGCTGGCTCGGACGCTCCGCTTTCGCTCACCGAATACAACAACTATGTACTTGGCCACGGTACGGGCACGCAGCCGACCCAGCTGCCGGCCATCGCCGGTGCCGTCGGCATCGCTTTCAGGAAGACTGGCGTCAACGCGCTGACGCTTAGCGAAGACCAGATCTGCGGCGTCTTCTCCGGCAGGATCACTGACTGGAAGGACCTGACTGCAAACGCCGTCACCGGTCCGATCAACATCGCCTACCGCAGCGATGGTAGCGGCACGTCGTTTTCGTTCCTGAACCACCTTACTGCCGTCTGCCCGACCGTCGCGCATCCGGCCACGAGCTTCCAGACGCTTCAGGCCTATGCCACCGGCGCCTCGTCGTATTTCTCGGCGTACGCCAGCTCTGTCGGCGCAAGCGGCAACGCGGGCGTGACCGCTGCCGTCGCCGCGACCGACGGCTCCATCGGCTACGCCGAAGTCGCCAATGGCGTCCCGGGTGGCGTGAAGATTGCGTCCGTGACGAATACGGCCGGAACGACCATCAACCCGCTCACCGGCTTCGGCCCGACGGCGATTGCGGTCAACGTGGTTTTTGACAAGGCTATCGCCGATGCGCCCGCTACGGGCACGGGCCGTCCGGTACTGGTCTCGCTGCCGGTGACGGGTACCTGCGTTGGCCTGGTGAGTCCGGATGACTACGCCAACCCGGCGTCCGGCTATCCGATCATCGCCATCACCAACCTGCTCGGCAACAAGCAGGGTAACGGTACCGATACGGCTGCGGTTCGCACCCTTCTCGGCTCGCCGTACAACACCGCGATCCGTACGTCGGTGACCAAGATCGGTCGCGCGGGCACGGGCTATGCGTGGTTGAGCAACGCCGCCGGCGTCCTGAGCCAGACCAAGGTCGACAGCTGCATCGTCAACTGATCCACGCTTTCCGTCCAGGAAGGATGGGCGAAGGGGGTGGGCGTAAGCCCGCCCCTTTTGCATCTTCATATCCACTGTCGATCGTGCGACTCGCAGTTGAAACAAAGAGGTGCGAGCCTCGCATCATGGCCCGTTCAATGAACATTCGCCGGCATGCGGAAGCCGGGTTCAGCCTGCTCGAGACGATCGCTGCGATCCTCTTGCTGGCACTGGCGTTTGGCGCCGTCATGCACGTGGCCGGGGCGGCCACCGAGGTGACGGGGCACACGCGGGAACTGAATCGCATTGCCATGCTGGCCGATACCACATTGGATACCGCAGGGCGCCGGGAGCTGTTGCATGAAGGCACGCAGACCGGCTGGTACGACACGCGTCACCAATGGCGCATGATCGTTTCTGCACAGCAAGCCTTCCCGGGCCAGTCCCCGGACCTTCACGTGTATCGCGTCGATCTCGATATCACCTGGCGCGACGGACACGCGGAGCGTAGTGCGCACTTCGCAACGTTGCGGTTGCAGGATGAACCCAGAGCCGTGCCCGCGACGTCGGTAGCCGGCCCATGAACGCTACGCGTGGCTTCAGCCTGATGGAAGTGCTCGCCGCCCTGGCGCTCCTGGCCATTCTTCTGCTCGGCGTTTATTCGGGCGTTCGCTCGACGACGCTGAGTGTCGGCCATGGTTCGGCGGTTATCGCGCGCCTCGACGAGGTTCGTGGCGGCCGGGAATTTCTTCGTCGGCAACTGTCATCGGCCACCGCGTTGCCATGGAAGACGGTCGACGATAACGTGCCGGTCGTCTTTGATGGCGATGCCACGCATGTCCGCTTCGTCTCCACCTTGCCCGGCTACCTTGGCAAGTTGGGACCGCAGGTGATCGAGATCATGCTTGCGGATGATGGTAAGGAAGGCCATTCGCTGGAGGCACATCTCTCACCGCTGCCAGGAAGTCAGTCAAGGCTCGTCGCTGGTGCGCAGGATGTCCTGCTTACCCGCGTACGCT
>NZ_JBFUJE010000249.1:0-5835 GCF_056401535.1 Luteibacter sp. P4_E6
GCGTGTGGTCGGCGCACTGAACATCCACGACCTGCTCCGCGCCCGCGTCGTCTGACGCCAATTAACCAGAAGCCCATGCCCTACACGCATTACACCGAGATTCCCGCCGACATCGCCGAGCGCGCCGCCCGAGTACGCGTGGTCGTTTTCGACGTGGACGGGACGCTCACCGACGGTCGCCTGTGGTACGCCGAAGACGGTCGCGAAACCAAGGTTTTCCATGTGCACGACGGCCTGGGCCTGAAGCGCCTGCAGGAAAACGGCATCAAGGTCGCCATCATCACCGCCCGGATCAGTCACCCGGTGTCGCTGCGCGCGGAAGAACTCGGCATCCAGCACGTTTACCAGGGCCAGAAGGACAAGCGCGCCTGCCTGACCGAACTGCTGGACGCGCTACGGCTTGCACCCGAGCAATCCGCCTTCGTCGGTGACGACCTGCCCGACCTGGCCGCCATGCGCATCTGCGGGCTGGCCGTGGCCGTGGCCAACGCGCACCCCTGGGTGGCCGAGCATGCCCACGTCCGCACCCGCCTGTCCGGTGGTTATGGCGCCGCCCGTGAAGTGGCCGACCTGATCCTCGCCGCCCAGGGCAAGGCCGAAGCCGAGCGGGATCGCTGGCTGTGAGCCTGATGCTCCTGTTCAAGGACCGCAGCGCCGCGGGCGTCGCCGGCGTGCTCGCCGTGGCACTCGGCGCGAGCGTGCTGCTCTATTACTGGGTCGCGCCCGACAAGAAGGTCGACGACTTCGTCGGCCCGCCGCGTTCGGGCTACACGTTGACCAACTTCAATCTCGACTCCTACAACGACTTCGGCCAGCCGGCCTTCAAGTTGATCGCGCCTCACCTGGAGCGCCGCGAGGACGACGAGTCGCTATACATCAATGCGCCCGATTTCGTCCTGCCACCAACCAAGGACCTGACGGCGCCGCCGTGGAAAGGGCATTCGCAATACGGCTGGGTGAACAAGGACGGCAGCCTGCTGAAGCTGCAAGGCAAGGTCCACATGGACCGCGTCGCCTTCGGGCAGACCCCTCCGGCGAGCATCGACACCTCCGAAGTCACGGCCTGGCCCAAGGAGAATCGCCTGGAGACGGCCGAGGCAGCCCGGATCGTTCAGGGAGCCTCTACAATGGATGGCGTTGGCATGCGCGCCAATCTCGATACCAAKCATTTGGAGCTTCTCGATGCAGTCCACACCGTCTATCCGCCGCGCAAGCGCTAAGGCCCTCTTCGCGGTGCTCGGCGTGGCGCTCGTCACGAGCCTGCCCGCTGTCGCCAAGAAGTCCGATCGCGACCAGCCGACCAACGTCACGTCGACGTCGTTCGACGGCACCCAGCAGCAGGCGAACAGCACGCAGCCGGGCAAGGTGATCTGGACCGGCAATGTGGTGCTCACGCAGGGCACGCTGAAGATCACCGGCAGCAAGGCCACCGGCTTCCTCGACGCAGACAACCAGATCACCCGTGTCATCGTCGACGGCAGCCCGGCCACCGTCCAGCAGCTGGACGAGCAGGACCTGCTGATGCGCGGCCATGCCAGCAACATCGACTACAAGCCGGACGACGGTTCCAATAACAGCGGCAACGGCATCGCCGTGCTGACCGGCAAAGCGCATGTGGACAAGCAGACCGACACGACCGACAAGAGCAAGCTCAACCAGAGCGACGGCGACAAGATCACCTACAACACGACCAACAGCACGATGACGGGCGAAAGCAATGGCCCGGAGCCCGTGCACATGACGTTCCAGCCGAAGAATCCGCCGCCCGGCGCGGCTCCGGCAACGCCGGCCGCGACGCCGCCGGCCGCGAAACCGACCCCACCGAAGAAGCCCTGACCCGATGCTTTCAGCCCAAGGCCTCCAGAAGCGCTTTCGCGCGCGCCAGGTAGTCCGCGATTTCGCTTTCTCGATCCGCGAGGGTGAGGTGGTCGGACTGCTCGGCCCCAACGGCGCCGGCAAGACCACCTGCTTCTACATGGTGGTCGGCCTCATCCAGGCCGACGCCGGCGTGATCAAGCTCGACAACCAGGACATCACTGGCCTGCCCATGCATGCCCGGGCCAAGCTCGGCATCGGCTACCTGCCCCAGGAAGCCTCGGTATTCCGCCGCCTGAGCGTCTCGGACAACATCCTGGCCGTGCTCGAACTGCGCGACAACATGACCGCCCGGCAGCGCGAAGAGGAGCTGGAAAGCCTGCTCGACGAGCTGAAGATCGCCCACATCGCCGAGCAGAAGGGCATCAGTCTCTCCGGCGGCGAGCGTCGCCGCGTGGAGATCGCCCGCGCCCTGGCAGCCCGCCCGCGCTACATGCTGCTGGACGAGCCCTTTGCCGGCGTCGATCCGATTTCGGTCGGCGAGATCCAGCGCATCGTCCGCCACCTGAAGGAACGCGGCATCGGCGTGCTCATCACCGATCACAACGTACGTGAGACGCTCGGCATCTGCGACCGCGCGTACATCCTCAATGACGGCGAAGTCCTCGCCCGGGGTACGCCGCAGCACATCCTTGCCGACGAAAAAGTGCGCGAGGTGTATCTGGGCCGTGAATTCCGTATCTGACACACTTGAGTTTCGGCCGGTGGGCATAGCTCGCCGGAACGCTGGTTTGGGAAGGTCGCAAAGGGTTACGATGGATTCGGCACCTAACGCATCGAAGGCATGAAACCCGGACTCCAGTTTCGCCTGCATCAGCAGCTCACGCTGACGCCCCAACTACAGCAGGCTATCCGCCTGCTCCAGTTGTCGCAGCTGGAGCTTGAGGCCGAACTCCGCCAGATCGCGGAAAGCAATCCGCTGCTCGAGTTCGCCGAGGATGCGGAAGCCGAGCCCGAATTGCCCGAAGAAGGCGACTACGACGGCCCGGACTTTCCGGCGCGCGACGAGGTCCCTGTCAAAGCGTCCAAATCCGAGGAAGAATCGACGGTCACGCCGTCCGAGGAGCTCGCTCCCGAGTGGGACGACGACCGCTTCCACGGCGAGGCTGGCGACTATGCCGGCGCTCCTTCGCGGTCTGGTGGTGGCGACGAAGAGGGCTTCGAACCTCAGAATGCCGCCCCGGAAAGCCTCCAGCAGCATCTGGAATGGCAGCTCAATCTCTCCCAGTTTTCGCCGCGCGACCACGCCATCGCCACGGCGATCATCCATGCGCTGGATGAAGACGGCTACCTTCGCGACGGCGTCGAAGCGGTGGAAGCCGCCCTGCCCGCCGAGTTGAATGCCAGCGCGGAGGAAATCGAACGCGTGCGCCAGCGTGTGCAGCGTTTCGATCCCACCGGCATCGCCAGCCTGGATCTGCGCGACTGCCTGCTCTGCCAGCTGTCGCAGTTCTCCCTCGAAACGCCGCATCGCGACCTCGCCATCCGTGTGGTCAGCGACGAGCTCGAACTGCTGGCACGTAACGACGCCGCCAAGATCGCCCGCCGGCTGAAGGCCGCCGAGGAAGACGTGGCGGCCGCCGCCGCCCTGATCCGCAGCCTCGATCCGCGCCCCGGCTCGGCGCTGGACGCCACGCCGGTCGAGTACGTCGCCCCGGATGTCTACGCGCGCCGTGAGAACGGCCGCTGGCAGGTCAGCCTCAATCCCGACGCCCAGCCCCGGCTGGGCCTCAACCAGCACTACTGCAACCTGATCGCCCGCGCCCGTGGCGACGACGCCACCTGGATGAAGGGTCAGCTGCAGGAGGCCCGCTGGCTGCTGAAGAGCCTGCAGTCGCGCGCCGAGACCCTGACCAAGGTGGCCGACGTGATCGTGCGCCGGCAGAGTGCCTTCCTCGACTACGGCCCGGAAGCGATGCATCCGCTGGTGCTGCGCGAGGTGGCCGAGGAGGTCGGCATGCACGAATCGACAATTTCACGGGTCACTACGCGCAAGTACATGCACACGCCGCGCGGTACCTTCGAACTGAAGCACTTCTTCTCCAGTGGCGTGGCCACGGAGGACGGCGGCAGCGCCTCGGCCACCGCGATCCAGGCCATGCTCCGCAAGCTCATCACAGGCGAGGACGCACGGCGCCCGCTGTCCGACCAGGCCCTGGCCGAGGAACTTCATCGACGCGGAATTCAGGTGGCCCGCCGTACGGTGGCCAAGTACCGGGAAGCCCTGCGCATCCCCAGTTCCAGCGAACGTGTCCGCGCCAGTTGAGGCGCGGGGAACCCTCACGGAGGTCCACGGTCACACTGTTTCAGGCTTGAGGAACGGCACTCCGTCGTTCCGCACTCGTCGCCCCCAAGGCGGCACCCTCAGCAAGAAGGAGGCGTCATGCAAATCCAGATCAGCGGCCAGCACATCCATCCCACCCCTGCCCTGCGCGAGCGCGTGGAACAGCAAATCAGCCGCTTCGAACGCCTTTTCGACAACATCACTGCCCTCGACGTGGTCCTTTCCGTCGACAAGAACGAGCACAAGGCGGGTGGCACCCTCCATTGTGCCGGCGTCCGTCTTCACGCCGATGGCGTAGCCAGCCTCGAAGACGAAAAGAAACCGGACGCCCTCCACAAAGCCATCGACGCGATGATCGCCAAGCTTGCCGACCAGCTGAAGAAGCACAAGGAAAAGCTCAAGGATCACCACAACGCCGAGGGCCGCGACGCGCGCGTCGCCGCTCCCTGAACCCCCGTCCACGCTTGATGGCACAATAGCCCCAGCCGGCGCCCTCGCGCCGGCTTCGCCATTTCAAGGGATCCAGCGTGGACCGGCTGACCGCCAGACAACTCTTCGACGGAGTACACGAGCGCATGGCGCTGCGTTGGGCCGCAGGCATGCGCGGCGAGTCGCGCGTGCTCGAACCCAACGCTAAGCAGAGCCGCCGCCCGTCCCTGGTCGGCTACCTGAACGTGATCTACCCCAACAAGGTGCAGATCATCGGCACCGAGGAACTCAATTTCCTCGACGGCCTGGAGCCGCGCCAGCGCTGGGAAGTGATCCACAAGATCGCCGCCTACCAGCCCGCCGCGCTCGTCGTCACCAAGGACCAGGCGATCCCCTCGGACCTGCGTGAAGTAGCCGAGGAAACCGATACCCCGCTGTGGCAGAGCACCCGCCGCGGCCACGAATTACTTACCTATCTGCAGTACCACCTGGCGCGCACGCTGGCGCCGCGGGTCACCCTGCACGGCGTGTTCCTCGAGGTGTTCTCGATCGGCGTGCTGATCACCGGCGAGCCAGGCTCGGGCAAGAGCGAACTGGCACTGGAACTGGTCAGCCGCGGCCACCGCCTTGTGGCGGACGATGCCACCGAATTCACCCTGATCGCCCCGGATGTCATCGACGGCGCCTGCCCCGACCTGCTTCAGGACCTTTTGGAAGTACGCGGCCTGGGCGTGCTGAACATCCGCGAGATGTTCGGCCACACCGCCGTCAAGCCCTCGAAGTACCTGCGTCTGGTCATTCACCTCAAGCCCATGCTCGTGGGCGAGGAAACGGACGCCATGACCCGCCTCACCGGCGATGTCAGTCGGCGCAACGTGCTCGACGTCGACGTACCCAAGATCACCATTCCCGTCGCGCCGGGCCGCAACCTCGCGGTACTGGTCGAGGCCGCTGTGCGCAGCCACGTGCTCAAGAGCAAGGGCATCGACCCGGCGCAGACCTTCATCGACCGCCAGGCGCACCAGATGCGCCGGCTGCCACCGTGGTGACCCCCGTGATCGACGAAGTCATGAGCCCGATCGTCGACCCCGACGCGATTCACCTGATCGTCCTGACCGGCATGTCCGGCGGTGGCAAAACGGTCGCGCTGCGCGCACTCGAAGACCTCGAGTTCTATTGCGTGGACAACATGCCCGCCGAGCTCATCCCGCAGCTGGTAGCGGCGGTGAGCCAGGGCGAGCACGGCC
>NZ_JBFUJE010000250.1:0-5771 GCF_056401535.1 Luteibacter sp. P4_E6
GCGCCGCGAAACCCCGGCTTACTCGCCCTACCTGATCGGCGGCCACGAGTCAGACAACCGTTCCAACGGCTATGCCACCCCTACGCCTCCCGCACTCGTGGGCGATCCGGAGCGTGCTGCGCTCGTGATGGATCGTGGGAGTAGGGAGGGGGCGATTCGGATCACCGATGGCCGAGAAGCATCGCGGTTGGTAGCGAAGCGTTTGGCCGCTACACAACCCACCAATGACGAACCCGAACCCCCGAGGGCAGCATGAAGCTCACATCCTTTCCCGAAGTCACCGTAACGATCGCCAAGGACCAGCCGGAGTATCTCCCGCTGCCAGCGCACGTTGCCTCCGATGGCGTCGTGACGTGCTGCTGGACGATGTCCTGGCGCGAGCGTCTCCGTGCGCTGGTGACCGGCAAGGTCTGGCACCAGGTGATGACGTTCGGCGCGCCGTTGCAGCCGCAGCTACTTACGACGGCGAAGCCTGAGATCGACTCATGGGAGGCCGCATGAGCCCCGTGCAGCAAGCCGTGATGAACGCAGTATCGACGGGTCCCAAGACCATCAACGATCTCATGGACGCCACGGGCTACTCCGACCAGTACGTCCGCGCCACGGTCGCGTTGCTCGTCGAAGACGGGAAGATCCGCCGCGGCGAGAAGGCTGAGCGAGTCCGTCGCATGGGTGCGCCGACCTATCGCTGGGAGCGCGTGGCATGAGCCCCACCGAGAGTCGGATCCTGAAGGCTTTGGCCTCGCGCCCGATGACGGTACGCGAGCTCGAGCCGGTGGTGTTCTGCGGCGAGCTCCAGATCCGCGCGCTCCTCCGTCGCCTGAATAGGGCCGGTGCGGTTCGGCTGGGCAGCGCCGCACCGCGCGTCAAGCAAGTTGGTTCGGCGCCTCGCTATTGGGAGCGAGTGGCATGAGCCGCATTCAGCGTTTCCCCCGCAACACCGCCGGCCGGGACTTCGTCGTCGGTGACGTGCATGGATGTTTCGATGCGCTGCGCGACGCCATCGCGTTGGCGCAGTTCGACGAGGACTGCGACCGTCTCYTTTCGGTGGGCGACCTGGTCGACCGGGGTCCTTCATCCGAGGAGGCCGTCGACTGGATCGCGCGCCCTTGGTTCCACGCCGTTCGCGGCAATCACGAGCAGATGGCCATCGGCGTCGCCGCCGGCAAGCACGATCACTCGAATTACCTGCGCAACGGTGGCGGCTGGTTCCTTGCCCTGGACGACTATCGCCAGCAGCTCACAGCGCAGGCCTTCGAAACGCTTCCCGTAGCGATCGAGATAGATCACGCCGTCGGGCGCATCGGCATTGTCCATGCCGACATCTGGGGTGGCTCGTGGGATGAGTTCGTCGCCGAGATCGATGGTGACCTTTCGAACAGTCGGCGGCACAAGCTGGTAGAGGTCGCACTGTGGTCCCGTTCGCGCATCCAGGCGCGCGACGAGACTGGAGTCTCGGACCTGTTCGCGCTCTTCGTGGGACACACGCCGGTGAAGACGCCGACCGTCCTGGGCAATGTCATCTATATCGACACCGGAGCCGTCTTCAGTAACGGCCTGACGATGATGGAGATCGGGAAGGTACGCGCCGTCGGCTCTACTGCGGAGGCAGCGTGATGGGTGCCGTCGTCGTGAACAGCGTTGAGCGCCTGCAGATCATCCTCGGTGACATCCGCGAGCAGTGGAGGAAGCACCACTACCTGCGCGTGACCATCAAGACCGGTAAGGACCGGTCGCTCGACCAGAACGCGATCTCGCATGCTTGGTACGAGCAGGTCTCGCGTGAGCTTCGCGAGGACGCTCCGGAAGATGTCAAAGCGGAGTGCAAGTTGCGCTTTGGCGTGCCGATCCTGCGCRCGCACGATGAAGATTTCCGCGAGATGTACGACGCGTCGATGAAGGGGCATCTGTCGTACGAGCAAAAGCTCAAGGCGATGCGCTTTATCCCGGTCACTTCACTCATGACCGTGCAGCAGCTGAGCCAGTACCTCATCGACATGCAGAACCACTACGCCACGGTGGGGGTGATCCTTGAGTTCCCGGAAGATGCGCATCCGCGTCGGCGGGCGGCATGAGGCCCTCAAAAGGTCTCGCGCGCAAGACGCCTATGCCACGGGGCAAGGCACTCGGCCGCGTCCCCGTCATGGGTCGGCCTGATGGCGCCGGCGCCGTGGTGGACGCGATGGCCAGGCCGAAGCGTGCCGCGCCTATGCGAACGTCGCGGCCGGCGATGACGCCGCTCCGCAAGTCCGCCCAGGACGAAGGCTGCACGGTCCAGAAGGCCGGTGTGTGCCTCTACGACCCGAAGACGGTCGTACTGGCGCACCTGCGGTGGCTGGGTGACTGCGGCGGGGCACTGAAGCCTATGGACCTGCAGGCCGTGTACGCCTGCAGCGAGTGCAACCGCTGGACGGACTCGCCGACCCTGGCCGAAACCCGTGACCGCGCCGCCTACGAGGCCGAGCGCGACTTCTACTGCCTGCGGGCACTCGTGCGCACATGGATGCGCATGATCGCCAAGGGGCTCATTACCGTGAAGGGGATCGAAGCTTGAAAGCCTCCGAGATCAAGGCAAAGTTCCCGACCGAAGCGGCGCTCTGCGACCTCTTCATCGCCGACATGCGGGCCATGGGTGGCTGGACGATCTACCCCGAGACGGCTGGCTTCGACATCTTGCTCGTACGTGATGCCACCGGCCATCAGTTGGGCGTCGAAGCGAAGCTGGCGCTGAACGCGAAGGTGGCGGACCAGATCATTCCGGACCTACACATGGGATACGCGACCGAGGGGAAGGAAGGTCCGGACTTCCGTGGTGTCATCGTGCCGTTCATCGGAGATGCGGCAGCGGGTATTGCAAAGATGCTCGGCATCCTCGGCGTGCAGGTTTGGGCGCCAGATGGCTACGCCAGCGTCCGCGATGGCATGCATTTCCGCTTCAGCCGCTACCGCGGCGATGACGCTCGCGAGTTCGATGCCACCCAGGGCGAGCTGATGTCATGGGATCTTGCCTGGCACGACTGGAACCCAGCACGTCGCTGCGAGCTTCCGGAGATCGTTCCCGAAGTCCGTGCCGGCGTCCCATGCCCGACGCGCCTGACGCCGTGGAAGATCGGCGCTCTGAAAGTTATCGCCGACCTTGAAGTATTCGGCTTCGTCACCGCGAAGAGTGTGCGCGACCACAGCATCGACGCGCGCCGCTTCTGCGCGAGTGACGGATGGCTGATATCCCTCGGTAGCGGTCGTTGGGCGCGCGGGACTCTTCCTCGCTTCGAGGATCAGCATCCCGAGGCATACGCCCAAGCGTTAGCCGCCGCACGTGAGCGCGCCGCGCAGGCGGTGGCCGCATGAATGTCGGGACGCGTGTGCGATACATCGGGGGCCAGAAGGTCTATCACAACGTGACGCTCCTGCTTCTTCTGGGCCATACGGGAACCATCAAAGCTCGTTCCAGTGAGCCCGGTAAGGACTGGTTCGTAGAAATGGACGTCGGATGCTTCGACATTGATGCGCAGGCCAGCGCGCTTGAGCCCATCGAAGGCGGCGTCGAGGAATTGCAGGTTGCTGACGAGGTTGCGGCATGAGGTACGCGGCTCGTGTAGATGACAACCAGGGCGAGATCGTCCGGGCCCTAAGGCGGATCGGTGTGTACGTCATCGACTGCTCGCACGTCGGCTCTGGCTTCCCGGACCTGCTGTGTGYTTACCGTGGCCGGTGGACTCTCGTTGAGATCAAGGACGGCGATAAGCCACCGTCACGCCGCAAGCTGACGTCGGATCAGGTGATCTTCCACGCCGAAGCCATGGCGAAGGGCTGCAAGGTTCATGTGGTCGAGAACGTCGAGCAGGCCGTGAAGCTGCTCGGGTCCATCGGGACGAGGATGGCCGCATGAGCAAGATATCCAAAGCGGCCACAATCCGCGCCGCTCTGGCCGAAGCGCCGGCAACGACACAGGAGCTGGCTGCCGAACTCGGTATGGCCCGCAACGCCGTCGCCGCCCATCTCAGCATGATGTCGCGGCGCGATCACGTCAGGAAGAAGCCCATGCTGGGCGCTGATGGTCATACCCGGAATCTCTGGTCGATCGGCAGGAGGTCCTCTTGAATGACGGTCTATCACCACCTGACGCACGCGCTGCGAATCATGCGGATCGAGCCGGACTTCAGGAAATGGGGCCCGCTGATCGACGCACTGACACCGGAGCAGCAGGAGGAATGCAGGCCATGGCTCCGCGAAGAGGCCCGCATGAAGCGAATGCCGGCGCAGCCACCGGCTTCGAGGGTGTCCCCACCAGCATCCTCTCGCTCCAACTCGACCAGGCCCGCGACGACCTCAAAGCCTCGCAAAGGCGCAGCGCGCTGATCCGCCGCGAACTGAAGCGGCGCAAACGACACACCATTCGATAACAGCACGACAGGGGATACCCAATGCGCCGCAGGACAGAACTTGAAGACCGGCTCCGGGAGTGGGCTGAGGAGTACCGCCGTACTGGCACCGACAACCATGGGTGGCAGGGCAAGTCACCGACGGCTGTTCTGGCGAAGTGGGGTGGCCGTCCACCGGACGGGCAAGGTCAGGAAGCCCCGTGTACTGCGGCCGACGAGGTCGAGCGCGCCGTCATGGCGCTGCAGAAGACGAAGGACGGCTACCGTGCCGCCTGTGCTCTGCGCTGCGAGTACTGGATGCTAAACGCTGGTGAAGACCACAAGCTTCAGCGGTTGCGTGCCATGGGTTGCTCCATGAGCCGAACGACCTATTACGACGAGCTCTGGGTTGCACGCGTGCATGTAGCGGCTTGGCTGAGGATACCGCTATCTGACGAGATGGTTCATGCGGACCGAAAGCGGGGGTGACTGGTGAAAGTGAAACAGGGTGAGGGTACGACCAAGTTCGGGCCTGGTGTCAGGATCAACCTGACAGGCGACGAGGTGGCTATCGCAATTGACGCGTGGCTAGTAACGCATGGTGTCCACGTGAGAGGACCGAGGACGGTCACTGTGAATGGGCAGCTTTGCCGATCAGGAAGTGTCTACGTCGATGCGAGTGGATTCGTGATGGCGGACGGGAAGCGGCACTCGGGGCGTGGTGGTGTCTCGTCCTGACGCGCGTAGACGTTGATGACTGCAACGCTGCCTTATAGTGAAAAAAAGGGCTTGCGTCCGGACTTTTTTCCCGGATACTCGCGCCTAGTCAGTGTACCCACTGACCAGAAACCCGCCCATGTGGCGGGTTTTTTTGTGCTCGCGTTTGCCTACCCCTGACGGCAGCCGTTGCACCCCGAGCCGTCACCGTCCTCCCCTGCGGTGGCGGCTCACCCTCTTCCAGGGGCCGCAGCGCTTCGGCGCGGGCCCATTTCAACTCGGAGCTTCCATGGACGCCAAGACATTGATGCTGGCGGCCGGGATCTCCTTGCCGCGAGCACAGCTGTGGGCCCTGCCGCTGACGGCGAGCATGAGCCGTTACGACATCACCACGCCGAAGCGCCAGGCCTGTTTCATCGCCCAGACGGGCCACGAGTCGATGCGCTTCGCGCGCGTCCGGGAGATATGGAACCCCAAGCAGGTTCCGGCCCAGGCGCGATACGAAGGTCGCGAGGATCTGGGGAACACCCAGCCGGGCGACGGTATGCGCTTCATGGGTCGTGGCCTGATCCAGATCACCGGTCGCGACAACTACACAAGAGCCTCGAAGGCCTTGGGCGTCGACTTCGTCCGCAACCCGCAGCTGCTGGAACGCGACGACTACGCCGCCATGGTCTCGGCCTGGTGGTGGCA
>NZ_JBFUJE010000251.1:0-5722 GCF_056401535.1 Luteibacter sp. P4_E6
AGGCATCCCCGGGCGTTGGCGTGGGTGGGTTCTCGGGTACGTCGTACTCCGCAACACTTGCTGGCCCKCGCTTGGGTACAATCTTTGGCCACTGATTGCATATCTGGACGGGGCACGGATGATGACCAACAAATACGTCGTGAGGTCGTCCATTTTCTCGGCTGTGTGCGCCGTCGCCTGCCTTCTCGCTTTAGCGGGAGCGCGTGCAGTTGATGGCGGCCCCCACTGGGGAAACAGCCCAGAACCTTTTTACGCCATGCCGGTGGTCGAGACCTTCGCTTTCCTGACGACACTGGTAGCGCTGGTTTTTTTCAACTTCCAACGGGCATTCCCAGCTTCTGCGGTTTGGCTCTGCACATTCGGCGTGTTGCTTTTGGGGGGCGGTTACATCCTGAGCAGACACGAGGGGGTTCCCGAGGAACTGTTTCGTTGGACGATGCTGGCATCCATCGACCTTGTATCGGCAACACTTTTCGCCGGGGTCGTACTCGTCTTTCCGGTATTACGGAGGCGGTTGAAAAAGTCGGTTTGACTGCCGGGCAAGGCCCGTCCTCAGTCACAGACGAGAATTGGATTTTCGGTGCTTGCGTTGGTGTCGGCGGTAAGACCGGCGCTGCATTTTGCGGTTGGTTACCATCATGCTCTACGGGTTTATCTTTTCTGCGACGACAGCCGTCTTTGCGATTCTCTGGTCGGGTGCGGCAGGGGTGGCGATGCTCCGTCAGTTCAAGCGCCCGCTCGCTTCGCGTTCCCGGAACCTGGCCGAAAATCCTCTGAATGCCATTTTCTCGCCCGGGCTTTTGACTGAGCGAGGGCAAGTGCTCCGTCGACGATATCTGGCAGGCTTGCTTCTGTTTCTTCTTTCGGCGGCAACATCGGGCGCCCTCGCGCACTGGATGTGATGCACTCCACCGCGAGCGGTGGGAACACCTCCGGTCAATGGTGAGCCTGTCGCATTCGTGCAGGGCTTTCATGACTGACGAAGGGTCTACGCGGTGACGCCCTGTAGACCCTTCGGAATGGAAAGGGCCATTGCCAGCAAGAATGTGTTCGACAGCAACATTTCCTCCATCCGCATCTTGCGCTAACACCGCATTGTCGGTTCTGTTTCGGTTGAATCAACGTCGAGGAAATCCGTGACCATTTTTCAGTACGAAGTGGAAGAATGCATCGACGCCAGGCATGCCGGGACAGACATCGAGGGGATATACGTTCCCAGTTCATCCGTTGTCCTCGCATTGTTGGCGAGTGCCGACACGGATGACCTTTCGGCGCTGGCCTCTTTGGCTGACAAAGCAGACGGGGCGCTGGCCCCGTTCATTCTCGCGCTCATTATTGCCATCAAGGGAAGGGACGCTCTCCGGAAAAAACAGAACCGGGACCGGCAGACTAAAGGTGAGGGTCTACTGCCGCCTGTGGCAGGCCAGTGGTTCGTAGATGCCCCCACGAATGAACTCGTTTGCTCCGACCACTGGCACTTCTTTGAGTTCGGCTCAGAGGCGCTGGCGGAGTTTGTTCGAGGGAGAAAAGGACCCCGGTAGTGCTTTGTTCAACAACACCCGGTCGTCCCCAGCAATCGCAATTTCGACCTTTCTCCTGAGATATTCCGCTTCTTTTTCGGCGTTAAGGGTGCCAATAAGCGTGGGTTTGATTTCCAGGATCAACTTCCGCAAATAGCGCTTGTCTGTCGGCGTTCCTCTTTCCCAGGCGGGGTTGAAGTCGACCGGGAATCCGCTTTCCTGCATGCGGGTCCAGTGCAGAATCCGCGCGCGTATTTCCGGTCGACCCGTGCAATAGGCATCAATCAATGCCTTCAGTCGCATGTGTCGGCGGACGGTACAGAACGCGATCACTGGCCAGCGGTTCCACAGATTGGAAAGACCCCCGCCTATGCCTCCGAACCGCAACTTGCGAGAGAACGAACACTGTGGCCGAGAGGTAGGCTGCGATTTGGGTGGGATGCATGGCGTTTCCTGGGGTTGGGCCGGCAAAGTACGGCAAGCAGATGATGCATGACGCCACAATCGGCCTGGAGCCCGAAACACCCTGACCATCTGTGATGGTTTCCCGGATTGGCGAAAAAGCTGCGTCGCGCGTCTTTTGTCCCGGGATACTCCCGCTATGCAGGGACCCAGCTTCCGTTATCTCATGGCCGACAGTGACGCTCGGGATTGCCCCCCCCCAGGGTCTCAGCCTTTGAGATGAGGTCCGGATACTGTACTTGCGCACCAGGGGCGTTGACGCGCAAGGGTCGACCAAAGGATTAAGAATGAAACGCGACGCAGACTTGTACCGGTGCTTGCTGCTCGATATCGAAGCGAGCGATGCACCACTGACCCAGGCACACGAAGTGGAAGGATTTACCGAGGAGCAGGTCGCTTATCACCTAGCCCAGATTGTCGAAGGCGGGCTGGCTGTCGGGCCGGATCCCCGGTATCCGTCGACCGGCGTTCGCACGCACATCCCGCTGTCCGTCATCGCCAGGCGGCTGACACCAGCCGGTCATGACTTCATCGACAACCTGCGCGACGAGACCGTCTGGAAAGCGGTGAAGTCACGCATGGGCAAGGCAGGGTCGACAGTCGCCTTGGAAGTCATCAAGGCGCTCGCGCAGACCGTCGTCCGCGAGACGCTCCATCTTTCCTGAAACACACCGTTACCCACATTGCCCGAGGAGTCACACCGGCCATGGACGCGAGTTCATTGACCCATGTACTGCACTTTGCACCCTACATCACCTCTCTCTTTGTACTGGTGCCCGTCGTGGTGGTCGTGATGCGGGGACAGTCTCTCTTCCCGCTCCGCCACCGTCTCTGGCACGGTTTCCGGCGCAAGGAGGCAAGGAATCCCACCTGGCTGTCCGACGATGTTCGCGAACGGGTCGAACTGCTCGAATACCGCATGTTGTTCGGCTGGGCCGACAGCCTAGCCCAGGCGCGCCGTGTGACGAGCTGGGCGACGAAGCATCACATCGACCTCGGCACGCTGTGCGACTGCGGGGATTATTTTGATCGCAAGAAACTCGCAATGAACAAGCGCCTCCCCACAGTCAGGGCACACGGGTGGTGGATATTCCTCGTTCTTTTGGTCGGCGGGCTCATGGTGATTTGTTCACCGATTGGTTTGTCGGCGAAGGGTGCCGTGTTGCAGTTCAAGGCGACCGACCATTGGGCCGTTTTTGGCGACACCTCGGGAAGGCCGCTCGGGACAGCGCAATGGCTGGCCATGACCAAGCAAGACTGTGCGGGCAAGGATGACCCGGCGGATTTCGGGCTGGACCGGGGCGCTGCGTGCGATGTGCTCAAAGACCCGCGCCTGCCGGCCCTTGTACGGGAGTCGGTGCGAAGCCAGCGCGCGCTCGGGGCATTGGCGCTTGTTTACGGCCTGTTGATGTTGTGGAACCTTGGGCGCTGGGTCTTCAGGGCGCGCGCTGCGTATGCCGTTGATGCCGAGTTGCGGCGACAGGAAGTCACTCCCCCCGGGGAGCGCGATGAGAGGCCCGTCGTTGCCCTCGCCTCGGTCGAGTCGGAGGCCGCCTGACTTTGTGAGCCGGCGATTTGTCGGGCACGGCACACCAATGGCGCTTGATTCGGCGGTAGACATCCCGGCGCTGGGACTGGTGCTCACCAGCGGTGCCGGCACGTCTTCGCAGGACACGCATGGCTCCCTCTCGAGGGGGAGAGAGCGATTTTCCAGATGTTGGTCTGCACCGGCATTTTTCAGCTTGTGCGACAGCGAGGCCGTCGCGGAATGGAACTCCGCAGGAAGTCCCGCTCCCGTGCGATGATGCGTGTAACGACAGGGAGGTGAGCATGGCTGCGACGGGAACAACTGTTGGATGCAACATCGTTGGTATCGAAATCATTCAGTGGCTGAGGCCAAGCGACCGCAAGACGGGCAGYGAGCTTGAAAGGCGGATCGCGGCGATGAAGATTGTTCCAGTCACGCTTCATTCCTGCCATCGCGCAGCCGACGTCCTCGCCGCGCTTGCGAAAATCCGGACCACCATCACGCCGGGATCCGCGCCCCTGATTCACATCGAGGCGCATGGCTACGGAAAAACCTTCGACGAGCCGGACAAGGTGCCGTCCAGGGTTCAAACTGGCCGGTGGCTGAAGAAAATCCTGCAGACCCCGGCCGGCATCGGTGGGCCGGGTTTGAAAGGCGGGCGCGGAGAACGGCTCGGTTGGCGCAAACTGTTGCCCTTGCTCTGCGCAATGAATGTCGCTTCGGGGTACCACCTGCAGGTTGTAACGGYAGCGTGCTTCGGATACAGCCTCAAGTGGGGCATCCTCGCATCGGTGGCAGGCGGCGGCGTCCTGCCGGTTCCGTTCATCCGCGCATTGGGACCCGACCATCTCATTGATGAGGATGTCCTGGCTGAAGGAACGTTCTCGTTTTACGACGAGCTGTTGCCGACCGGCGACATTGACCTCGCCATGCTCGCCGCAAACCGGGCGATGAAGCCGCACGGCACATTCATCCTGACCGATGCCTACAGTGCGGCAAGAGAGGCGCTAGACGCCACGGGCGCTCCACCGTCTGCAGTGCTCCGGCAGGCTGTGGCAAGCATGTTCGGTCACGCACAGCTTCCTGCCAACGCAGCACGCTTTCCGAACACCTGAGTGGGCCGAACCGCTGTTTGGGACCGGCGCACAAGCCTGGATGACGGACCTGGATGGTCTTCGGGGTCTCCCGGACACCTCATGCGATGGGCGGCACGCGCACGGAGCTGTCGGATCGATGGAAGGCTACGCGACGGCCGTCAAACCGCTGCCAGGACGTCGACACAGGCCTTTCCTGTTCGCATCCAAAAGCACCGTGAAGCGGGAGGTTGCGGCATCGCGGGCTCCCGCGCAGAATCCGCCATCTCACGTCGTCTGGAGAATGGTTTGAAACGTCCAAGAGGCCTGAAAAAAGAACGGATGCTTGACGACATGGCAGGCCAGCTTAAGCGCTTCCTTGTCCGGCAGCGCGGCGGCGAAGCCACATTTCGCGCCGACATCGTCGACAAGACGGTCCTTGTTTTGAGCGATGGCGTGCGGTTGCCGATCTTGCGCAGCCCGGGCATCCCTGATTTGGATGGTGAAGGGCGGTTGCGCAGGATCGTCTTTCGCGCCCGACGCGAAATCTACGATGTGGCGTCTCTACGGCTTCAACATGCGACGACCATCGAAATTACGGATTGCGTGTTCATGGGAGACTTATGGATAGATTTGGCCGACTGCGAAGGCGTCGACGTCCATCTCGACACCTGTGTCATCCACGGCCGTTTGTACATCAATGGCTATGAAACCACTGTCGGCACCATCAGCCTGACGAACGTCCGTGCACGCGCTCTCGTCGTCGAACGGGTCGGAACGAGACAGTTGTCGCTGAGCGGTTGCGGATTTGCATCCACGTCCCTGGTTTCAATCTCGGGACCGCAATTGAACTGTAACGGGTCTGGCCTCGGTCACTTCGAAGCGCGGGCCGTGTCCTTTGAAGCAAGCGCGTTTCCGGCAGGGCAGGTCGATKTCGAAGAAACCCTCGGTCTTCTGTCAATCGCTCGCCGGAAGCAAAAGACCAGACGGGCCGCGTTTGACCCGTTCGTGTATGCCGAGCGTGACGGAGACAAGTTTGCAGGGGAACTGTTTGACCATGAGAAGGCATCCACTCGTCAAGACACGATCCGCTTCCTGAAAACGAACACCGGGGAACAGTTCAAGCCGGCCCGTGTGGC
>NZ_JBFUJE010000252.1:0-5717 GCF_056401535.1 Luteibacter sp. P4_E6
GTCAGGAAGAGCTCATCGCGATCGTGCAGCGCGAGGGTTTCGTTGGTGTCGATGAACTGGCCAGTCATTTCGACGTTGCACCGCAGACCATTCGCCGTGACCTGAACCTGCTCTCCGACAGCGGCCTGATTCGTCGATACCACGGCGGTGTGAGTCCTTCCTCGAGCGTGGAGAACGTCGCCTACGCGGCGCGTCAGACGCTCCAGGCCGCAGAGAAGAACCGTATCGCGGCGTCGATCGCAAAGCAGATCCCGGATGGCTCTTCGCTCTTCATCAACCTGGGCACCACCAACGAGGGCGTCGGCCGCGCGCTGCTCGATCACCGCGACCTGCGTGTGATTACCAATAACCTCAATATCGCGCTCCTGCTCAGCGACAACCCGACCTTCGAGGTGATTGTCGCCGGCGGCGTCGTGCGCGGTCGCGACCGTGGTGTGACCGGCGAGGCGACGATCGAGCTCATTCGTCAGTTCAAGGTCGACTACGGGATCATCGGGATCTCCGGTATCGAGCTGGACGGGACCCTACTGGATTTCGATTTCCACGAAGTACGCGTTGCGCAGGCGATCATCGAGCACTCGCGGCAGGTGTACCTGGGCGCCGATCACACCAAGATCGGACGTAACGCGATGGTTCGGCTGGGTGATTTCTCGCGGGTGGATGCCTGGTTTACCGACAAGGCGCCGCCTGAGCCGTTGATGCCCGTGCTGGAGGCTGCGGGGACGCAGTTGCATGTCGCGGGGGACTGAGGTGACGTGTTTTCGCCGATGAATCGGCTCCTACAGCAGCACGAATTGCGGTTTCTTTTAGGGGAGGCTGCCTGGGCAGCCGTGGACTGAAACCACGCCGAGGGCAGAAAGTGTCGATCTATCAGGCATCTACCCGCGACTGAAGGCCTTGTTTCAAACAAACCCTGCGCTGCACTGCAGCGTGCCATGTTCGTTTATGTTCGAATATGCTCACTTTTAACGCAGGCGCCGCTTGCTGACCGTGTGAAATGTTCGTTTATGCGCCCCTCGGGCGTCTCCGCAAGGAAAAACGAGCGCAGCYGAACATGGCTATTCCCCTCTCAGTGAAGTGGTGCCTCCAGCCAAGCGGAGTGCGCGATGGTCGAGCAGGTCGATGTTCTGGTGGTCGGTGGTGGCGTCAACGGCGTCGGTATCGCACGTGATGCGGTAGGGCGCGGGCTATCGGTGTGGCTGTGCGAAAGGGACGACCTGGCATCGCACACATCCAGCGCGGCGACCAAGTTGATCCACGGCGGGCTGCGTTACCTCGAGCAATTCGAGTTCGCCCTCGTCGGCAAGGCGCTTGCCGAGCGCGAGGTACTGCTCAGGGCGGCGCCGCACATTATCTGGCCACTACGCTTCATCCTCCCGCACCAGCCGCATCTGCGCCCGGCGTGGATGATTCGCATCGGGTTGTTCCTCTATGACCACCTGGGTCGTGGCCGCCGTACCCTGCCGGGTTCGCGGCGTGTGCGCTTTGCCAAACACGTCACCGGCGAGCCGCTGCGCAGTGAGTTCCACCAGGGCTTCGTTTACTCCGATGCCTGGGTGCAGGATGCACGCCTGGTCGTGCTCAATGCGATGGACGCCGTGCATCGTGGTGCGAAGGTCGAGACCCATACCAAATGCATCAGTGCACGTCGCGATGCGGATGGCTGGACGGCCGAGCTCGAATCGCGCGACGGCAGCCGCCACTTCGTCAAGGCGCGCGCGCTGGTCAATGCCGCCGGCCCCTGGGCGGCGAGCTTTCTCGACGACGTCGTTCACCTGAAGCATTCGCATACGCTGCGCCTGATCAAGGGCAGCCACATCGTCGTCCCGAAGATCTTCGATCACCGCTACGCGTACATCTTCCAGCAGCCGGATCGTCGCATCGTCTTCGCCATTCCGTACGAGCGCGACTTCACGCTGATCGGCACGACCGATATCGAATACAAGTCGGATCCGTCGCACCCGGTGATCGAAGCGGAGGAAACGCAGTACCTGTGCGAGGCCGTGAACCGCTACTTCAAGAAGCAGCTCACGCCCGCCGACGTTGTCTGGAGCTATAGCGGCGTCCGGCCGCTGCTGCAGGACGAATCCGGTAGCGCGTCCGAAGTCACACGCGACTACCTTCTCGACATCGACCAGGACGGTGCGCCGCTGCTGAACGTCTTCGGTGGCAAGCTCACGACTTTCCGCAAGTTGTCCGAAGAGGCTGTCGATAAACTCGCCCCGCTGCTGGGCAACGACAAGCCTGCATGGACAGCCGACGCGCGCCCGCTTCCGGGCGGTGGCGAACGGGATATCGATGCGCTCACCGACGACATCCGCTCGTCGCGCCCCTGGCTGCCGGAAACCTTTGCCTGGCGGCTCACGCATATGTACGGCACGCGCGCCCGCGACCTGCTGGGTGAAGCGGACGGCCTCGCCGCGCTGGGCGAGCACTTCGGCTCGGATCTGTACCAGGTGGAGGTGGACTACCTGATCCGCCACGAATGGGCGACCGAAGCTGAAGACATCCTGTGGCGCCGAAGCAAGATCGGCCTGCGCGTCGGCCCCGACGACGTGCGTCGCCTTACCGAGTACCTGAACCGGCGCGTCCCCCAGGGGCCTGCCACCAACCCGTAGCGCCCTGGCGCTTTCCCAGTCATGAAACCCGATGGAGAGACGGATCATGCGACAACAGATAGGCGAGCTGATTTCCGAAGCCCTCGCGATGTTCATCATCATTGCGTTCGGCGATTCCGTAGCGTGCATGTACGTGCTCTACGACCCTAGTCCCTACCTCAACGCTTACTGGGGCGTCTGTATCGCCTGGGGTCTGGCGGTCACCATCGCGATCTACGCGACGGCGTCGGTCTCCGGTACGCATGCGAACCCAGCCGTCACGCTGGCACTCGCGATCTTCCGCGACTTTTCATGGAAGAAGGTCGTCCCGTACTGGATCGCCCAGGTCATCGGTGCATTCCTCGGCGCCGCGATCGTCTATGTGTTGTTCGGACCGGTCATCGACCACTTCAATGCAACGCACAACCTCACTCGTGAGGCCGGAGGCGCGGCAGGCGTGTTCTTCACCCATCCGGGTCTGGCCATCACGCCGATGCRCGCGCTTCTGGATCAGGTCATCCTGACGGCGTTCCTGCTGTTCGGCATCTTCGCGATCACCGAGCAGTACAACGAGACGGCACCGGGTGCCAACAGCGGCGCGCTGATCATCGGCCTGCTGGTCGCGACCATCGGTGCGTCGATGGGTTACCTCGAAGCATGGGCGATCAACCCGGCGCGCGACTTCGGTCCCCGCCTGTTCGCGTTCTTCGCGGGCTGGGGCTCCTCGGCGCTGCCTTCGCCGGACAACTACTGGTGGGTGCCGATCGTCGGCCCGCTGATCGGTGGTGTGGTCGGTGGCGGCGCGTACCAGCTGCTCGTGCATCCCTTCCTGCCGGCACGTCAGCGTGCGCTTGAAGAAGCGCGCCAGGCCGCCGGTCGCAACTCTTCCAACCAAACGACTCGGTGAGGCCAGCAATGGACAAGTCCAAGGACAAGCGCTACATCCTGGCGATCGACCAGGGAACCACCAGCTCGCGCACGATGCTCTTCGACCATGACGGCAACATCGCCGGCACCGCGCAGCGCGAGTTCCCGCAGATCTTCCCGCAGCCGGGCTGGGTCGAACACAACCCGCGCGAGATCATGACCAGCGTGCTGTCGACGATGACCGAGGTCATCAGCAGCTCGGGCATCGACGCCAGCGCTATCGAAGGCATCGGTATCACCAACCAGCGCGAGACCGCGGTGGTGTGGGACAAGGCCACCGGCCAGCCGATCTACAACGCGATCGTCTGGCAGTCGCGCCAGACGATGGACATCTGCGACAAGCTCAAGGAAGACGGCTTCGACCCGATGGTGCGCGAGAAGACCGGTCTGCTCATCGATGCCTACTTCGCCGGGACCAAGGTGCGCTGGATCCTCGACCATGTCGAAGGTGCACAGGAGCGCGCGGAGAAGGGCGAACTGCTGTTCGGTACGATCGACACCTGGGTCATCTGGAACCTCACCGGCGGCAAGGTGCACGTTACCGATTACACCAACGCCTCGCGCACGCTGATGTACGACATCTTCAAGCGCGAGTGGGATGACGAGCTGCTGAAGATGCTCAACGTGCCGCGGGCCATGCTGCCGGAAGTGAAGTCGTCCAGCGAGGTCTATGGCAACACGCTGGCGAAGCATTTCTTCGGCCGTGAAGTGCCGATCGCCGGCATCGCGGGCGACCAGCAGGCCGCGTTGTTCGGGCAGGCGTGTTTCGAACCCGGCCTGGCCAAGAACACCTACGGCACCGGCTGTTTCATGCTGATGAACACCGGCGAGAAGGCCGTGCGTTCGAAGAACGGCCTGCTTACCACCATCGCGTGGGGTCTCAACGGCAAGGTGGAATACGCGCTGGAGGGCAGCATCTTCGTCGCTGGTTCCGTGATCCAGTGGCTGCGTGATGGCCTTCGCATGCTCGGCAAGGCGTCGGATTCGCAGTCGTACGCGGAGCGCGCGAAGGACAACGACGGTGTTTACTTCGTACCTGCCTTCGTCGGTCTTGGTGCGCCTTACTGGCGAAGCGATGTGCGTGGTGCCGTCTTCGGTCTCTCACGCGGCACGACGAAGGAACAGTTCATCCGCGCCGCGCTCGAGTCGATGGCTTACCAGACGCGCGACGTACTCGAAGCGATGCAGATCGACTCGGGTATCCAGTTGAAGGAACTGCGCGCGGACGGCGGTGCGATCGCCAACGACTTCATGGCGCAGTTCCAGGCGGACATCCTCGGGGTTCCTCTGTTGCGTCCGAAGGTGCAGGAAACCACCGCACAGGGTGCGGCGTACCTCGCCGGTCTGGCAGTCGGTTTCTGGAAGGACCAGACGGATATCACCAAGCGCTGGGCGGTGGATCGCGAGTTCAAGCCGTCGATGACGAAGGAAACGCGCGACGAGTTGTATGAAGGCTGGCAGCAGGCTGTCAATGCGACGATGGGCTTCAAGCCGCGTAAGTAAGCTGGCAAGGCCTGCTTACGTTGTAGGAGCCGATTCATCGGCGATCCCGCGGCAGCGGGCCAGGTTGTCGCCATCTGGTTATCGCCGATGAATCGGCTCCTACATAGAGCGGGCTGACGCAAAAAAAAGGGGCGGCGCAGTGATGCGCCGCCCCTTTTTTTAAGGCACTTCAGGGCAGCGCGTAGCCGAACTGTTCGTTAAACTCCGCGGCGAACTGGTCGTACGTGAAGTACTGGTTCTGCGTGCCGGGGTGTTCGACCTTCAGCGCGCCCATGAGCGAGGCCATGTTGCCGATGGTCTTCCAGTCGTAGTTCTTCATGATGCCGAAGATGAGGCCGGCGCGATAAGCATCGCCGCAACCGGTCGGGTCGACGACCTTGCGCTCGCGTGCCGGCGGCACCGTGATGATCTCGCCACCGACATGGATGAGCGAACCGCGCGGGCCCTGCGTGATGATGTACGCGGTGACCTTCGACGCGATGTCGTCCGCGCTCCAGCCCGTGCGCTGCTGGAGCAGCTGCGATTCGTAGTCGTTGACGATGACGTACGTGGACTTCTCGATCATCGCGCGGAACTCGTCGCCGTTGAACAGCGGCATCGCCTGGCCCGGATCGAAAATGAAGGGAACGCCGCGCGCGGCGAACTCGTTCACGTGCTGCAGCATCGCTTCGCGACCGTCCGGTGCGACGA
>NZ_JBFUJE010000253.1:0-5702 GCF_056401535.1 Luteibacter sp. P4_E6
GGTGTAGAAACTCTCCAGGCCGTCGTCGAAGGTGAGCAGCACGGCGTTCGGGGGAAGCCTGGCACCGCCGTGGCTGGCATCGACGACCTGCTGCAGGCTGACGATGTTGTAGCCGCTGGCCTTGAGCCAGTCGAAGTGCGAGATCAGGTGATCGGTGCTGGTCGCATCGGGATCGCGGTCGGCCTGCAGGCCGACATCGTCGCGAACGTCGTGATAGGCGAGCACGATCAGCGTGGGCCGCGCCGGAGCGACGGTCTGCGCGAACGTGGGAAGCGCGAGCCCGAGCAGGGCTAGCAGGAACAACAGCGAACGCATGACTCTCATTCTCCCCAGTGCAGGGTCAGGTCGAGGACGACGCGATGTTCGCGGCGGCCATCGTAGGGTTGGTTGTGCCAGCCGATTCCCCAGCCAAGGCGGATGCCCGCGCGTGGCTGGAAGATCTGGCCGTAGCGCACGCTGGCCATCCAGTCGCTGGCATAACCCTGCTCGTCGTACTCGCCGACGGCGACGTCGATACGCTGGGTGACCTGGCGTTCGTAGAACTGGCCGAGCAGGTTTTCCAGCCGGCCAGTGAGCGCGTAGCTGTTGTCGCGGCGCGGGTTGAAATAAGGACGATCGGTCTGCGTGTTCAACGAGCCGCCCACTTCCACGCCGCCGTCGAGGGCGAGGTTGGGCGCGGTGTAAACGCGTTGGATGAAGGCAGCCAGCCAGCTCGTGCGTTTGTTGCCGTCGCTGAAATTGTCGCGGGCCACACCCAGTCGCGCCTGCGTGAGTTCGCTCGCCCGCCATGTCACGGCCGTTTCGAGGGTCTTCGCGGAGATACCGTAGTACTGCGCGCGCAACGGCGTGTCTTCGCCGGCCGTGCTGAAGTCGGTGGCGATCGCCCAGTGGTCGGTTATCGCCCAGTTTACGCCGGCTTCCAGGGCGGTCTTGCCCACGTACCTGTCCGCGGCGGGCAACGCCTGCACATAGGCTTCGAGGCCACGTGCGTAGCCACGCACGCCGAAGCCGAACCGCGTCCGGCGGACGTCGCCTTCCGGCAGGTCGGCGGTCGAATAGCGCCCCAGCGCGACGACGCGCCAGTGGTCGTCGATCAGCGGACTTTCGATCGTCGCCAGGGTGGCGCTGTCGCGGTCGCCGAAGTCGGGGCTGGAGCCCTTGCCGTTCTCCTGGCTGATGTCGAACTGCCAGCCGCGCTCGCGATCCCACGACTGGATGGCACGGTCGACGCGGTCAGTGCGACTGCCGAGCACCTTGGCCTCGGCCAGATCGTCGTCGATGCCTTCGTAATCGTGCAGGGCGCGTTTCGTTTCCGCGGCGTCGAGGTAGGAATCGACATCCCGCGGATTCAGGGTATCAGCAATGGCAAGGTCGTCCTGGGCGCGGCGGGGCCAGCCGCGTGCCAGTTCCACCATGCCCAGTTGGCGACGGATGTCCGAATCGGCCGGTGCCTCGCGGCTGAGCGGCACGATGCGCGCATACGCGTCGGCTTGCATATCCACGATGCTGCGTGCCGAGATGGCGGCCGATTCGGCGTCGAACTTGCGCGGGTTCTGGATGGGCAGGCGAATGCCGGGAACACGGACCCAGGGCTGTTCCTTCGCCGCCAGATTGTCGATGGTGGTGAACGCCTTGCCGGTCTGTCCCGACTCCAGGTACGCGTACATGAGTCCGATGCGCGGATCGAGATCGGCGGCGTCGTACGGACCGGGATCCCTGGCGATGCTGTCTTCATAAACCTGTGCGGCCTCGGCCGGGCGGCGCTTGGCGAGAAGGGCGTCGGCMGCGTTGCGCTCGGCGTAAGCGGGTAGCGTCACCCCTTGCTTGTGCAGGGCGTCGTAGCGCTGCACGGCTTCGTCCATGAGTCCTGCCTGATCCAGCGCCACGATGAGGTCGAACTGTTCGCGAAGGCGCATGTCGGCGGGAAGGAGGGGGTCGTCCGCGAGTCGTCGTGCATCGACGACCGCGCGATCGGCTTCGGCGTACGGTGCACGCGGATCGGCCGGCGAACCCTCGGCCCACCGGGTTTCCCGGGCCACGTGATCGGCGTCGAGACGCGCACTGTCCGCAGCACTCTGCGGTGGCTGTAGGGTCGACGCCAGTTCCCTGGCGCGCGTCGTTGCGCCGATTTCCGTCAACAAAGTGACGTTTAGCGCCTGTGCTTCGCGGTCGTCCGGCCACCGGGCGAGGATCGCCTGGACCTGTGCCAGTGCATCCACGCGATGACCCTGGTCACGTTCCTGACGCACTTTTGCCATGAGTGCATCGCGTTCGGGCGGTACCGCGGCCCAGGCCGCGGGCCCATGCAGGGCCAGAAACAACGCCAGGCACAGCCTTGCGCGAGGTACGCGGGCGTCCTGCTGAAAAATCATCAAAGTTGATCCCATCCCCACAACATGACCTGTATCAGCCGAGCCGAATGTCCATTCTCGGCAACGGAGGTTGAAAGTAGCGTGGGATAGTAGAGGCAAGCTGCGTGCCATCCGTGTCAACGCGTGCGCGTTCCATTCAGGTGACTTGATACGGAGCAGGGGCTGCTGTGGATGCAACCGCGAGTTCGAAACCTTCGTCGAGCCACCCGGTCATGCCTCCAGCCATGATTTTCACCGGACGACCCAGGCGGGCCAGCTTCGCCGCGCCACGGGCCGCGCCGTTGCAGTGAGGACCCGCGCAGTAGGTTACGAAGAGCGTCGACGTGGGCCACGATGCCATGCGTGAGGCGATGATCTTGCCGTGGGGCAGGTTGATCGCGCCGGGAACGTGGCCCTGGGCGAACAGGGCCGGGCTGCGGACATCGAGCAGCACGAAGCCAGGATCATCGAGGGCAAGCGCGTCGTGCGTATCCCAGCAGTCGGTTTCGAAGCTGAGCTTCGACTCGAAATGGGCGATGGCGAGGTCCGATGGGGCGGCGGGGACGCGGGTGACGGCGTTCGACATGGCAGTGCTCTCGTGCGGTGGGTGTGCAAGCCATTGTCCCGATGGCGCAAGCGCGGCATAGTGGCGTGAACGCCATCATGCGATCAGATCATGCCAATACCTTTTGCGCCGCCCAATGCGCTCGTCGTGGCCCTGGTCTACGAGGGGCTGTGCATGTTCGAGTTCGCCAGTGCCGCCGAGGTGTTCGGCATGGCGCGGCCGGAACTGGGCGAGGACTGGTATCGCTTTGAGACCTGCGCTGCGGAGCAGGGCGAGGTCCGGGGCCAGTACGGCACCCGCCTTCAGCCCGACGGGAATCTGGATCGGCTCGCGGAGGCGGGGACGATCATCGTGCCGGGCTGGAAGGGCGTTGACGAGTCCGTGCCCTTAGCCGTCGTGGACGCGCTTCAGCGTGCCCATGCACGTGGGGCGCGGCTTCTCTCCATCTGCTCGGGTTCGTTCGTTCTCGCCGCCACAGGGTTGCTGGACGGCAGGCGTGCCACGACGCACTGGCGTTACGCGGAGGCGATGCGCCTTCGTTATCCCGCCATCGAGGTGGATCCGGATGTGCTTTATGTCGACGAGGGTCAGTTGCTCACCTCGGCGGGCAGCGCCGCGGGTCTCGACCTCTGTCTGCACCTCATCCGGCGTGACCGCGGCCCGGCCATCGCCAATCACGTAGCGAGGCGCCTGGTCATTCCACCGCATCGGGACGGCGGCCAGGCCCAGTACGTCGAGCGCCCCGTGGCCCAGCGCGAACGCGACCTGCTGGGCCCTGTGATGGACGCGATGCGTCGCCGCCTTGCCGACGACCTGCCGCTGGCCACGCTCGCCGCCATGGCGGCGATGAGCGAGCGATCCTTCATCCGTCGCTTCAAGGCTTCGACGGGAACCACGCCGGCGGACTGGCTGACGACGCTTCGAGTCGATCGGGCGCGCGAGTTGCTGGAGAGCTCGGCGTTATCGATCGACCTGATCGCCGGCCAGACCGGGCTCGGTACGGCGACCACCCTGCGACATCACTTCCGGCGCAAGCTGGGCACCAGTCCGGGCGCTTACCGTCAGCGGTTTGCTGCGCCATAGACGGCGGCCTATGCCATTCCTCCGATTSACCTCGCGGGTCGAAGGCGCTACAACGGTCAGGTTGGGTCTGGATTCCGGGGTGACTGGCGATGGTGGAACCGCACGCTTCGAACGCAACCGCGGCCTCAACGGCGCCGCTGCCTCGCCTGGACTTCATCGACGCACTACGTGGCCTCGTCATCGCACTGATGGTGCTCGACCATACGCGCGACTTCGTCAACCGCCAGGCCTTCCTGTTCGATCCGCTGGATCTGGACAAGACGTCGGTGGCGTTGTTTCTGACGCGCTGGGTGACGCACCTCTGTGCGCCGACCTTCGTTCTCCTGTCGGGTGTTTCGATCTTCCTCCAGGCCCATCGAGGGAAGACGGGCTGGCCGCTCTCGCGGTTCCTGCTCACGCGCGGCCTCTGGTTGATGTTCCTCGAAGTCACTTTCGTCGACCTGGGTTTCGACTTTCGTCCCGCCGTCTTCCTGCAGGTGATCTATGCGATCGGCCTGAGCATGGTGCTGATGTCCGCCGTGGTGCATCTGCCGCGCCGCGTGGCGCTGGGGATTGGCATCGCCCTGGTCGCCGGGCACAACCTGTTCGATGGCGTGGATGCCGGCACGCTCGGCGTGTGGGGGCTGCCATGGCACCTGCTGATGCAGCCGGGTCCGCTGCCGTTCGGCTTCATTGCCTACCCGGTGCTGCCATGGTTCGGGATCATGTGCGTGGGTTACGGCATCGGCGGGATCTATCTGATGGAGCCATCGCGGCGAACCCGGACGCTCGCGCTGCTGGCCATCGGCATGTTGCTTCTGTTCTTCGTGCTTCGCCTGCCGAACGTCTATGGCGACCCGCATCCCTGGACGGTTCCCACTGATCGATCGCTGACACCGTTGGCAGTCATGTTGGTGGCGAAGTACCCACCCTCGCTGGACTATGTTCTGGTCACCCTGGGAATCTCCACGCTGCTCGGCCTCGCCTTGGGCCGTGCGCCGGCATGGTTGCTGAAACCCTTCCTTGCCTTCGGCCGCACGCCGATGCTGTCGTACCTGCTGCACCTGTATCTGGCGCATACGTTCGCGGTGATCATCGCGCAGTTCTACGGCGTGCCCGCGGCGCACTTCATCGGCACGTTGAGCGATCAGTCGCGGCTTCGCGCCGATGGATGGGGGTTGTCCTTAGCCGGCACGTATGCCGTGTGGCTCGCGGTGCTGGTCGTGCTCTATCCGATCGCAAGCCGCTACGCGCGGTACCGGGCCACTCACAAAACGTGGTGGCTGAGCTACCTGTGACTAGTGGAGACCTACTATCTTGGCAAGCAGAGAGAGGGATAGAGCATGCTTCTCAGATACGAGCCCTATGTTTGGGTGGTACTGGAATCCCGAGTGATCGATCGTCGCGGCCTCGAGAGCTGCTAGTGCCTGCGCTCGGCATTCCGGACTATGGCGCCGGGCAAGAATGATCGCGCGAGTAGCGTGGTGCTTGAAACGATCGACAGGAAACATGAGGCGCCCGCTCGAGAGTTCCAGAACTTCCATTGCGCGATCGAAATGGCTCTCCAGACCCAGGGTGGCAATCAGGTAAGGGAGGTCCGAGTAAGCGCAGGTTTTCATCTGCGGATAAGTCGCCTCTCTGGCCAGGGCCGCCTCGTAAGCTTGGATGGCGAGATTGACATCGCCAAGGGCGAGGTAGGATGTCGCTCGGTCGACATATGCCTG
>NZ_JBFUJE010000254.1:0-5696 GCF_056401535.1 Luteibacter sp. P4_E6
CATCGGCGATCCCAGGCGCCGCGACACCGCCCGTCGCCACCGCGCCCATCGTCGAAACAAAAATCTCCAAACCGGCTCCGGCAGCAAAAACCGCCGCCGCGACCGAAAAACGCACCTCCTCAACCGCCGACACCACGGTTCGCGTCGACACCTTCCGCCTCGACAGCCTCGTCGATGCCGCAGGCGAGCTGGTTCTGGTTCGCAACCGCCTCACCAATCTCGCCCCGCGCGGCACCAACGATCCGATGGAACGTGCCATCGGCGAACTCGAGCGCGTCGCCGAAGACCTGCAGAACGCCGTGTTACGCATGCGCATGCAGCCGGTGGGCAAGCTGTTCTCGCGTTTCCCACGGATCATCCGCGATCTCGCACGCCAGCTCGGCAAAGACATCGAGCTGATCACCGAGGGCGAAGACACTGATATCGACCGCACCGTGGTCGAAGCACTCGCCGACCCGTTGGTGCACCTGCTACGCAACTCAGTCGATCATGGCATCGAGATGCCCGACGTGCGGGAGCGCGCCGGCAAGTCGCGCTCCGGTACCGTGCGGCTTTCCGCCGGTCAGTTCGGCGACCGCATCGTCATCACCGTGACCGACGACGGCAAGGGCATGGATCCCGAGATGCTGCGCCGGAAGGCCGTCGAGAAAGGCCTGATGGACGAAGAGCAGGCCGCACGTCTCGACGAGCGTGAGTGCTTCGACATCGTCTTCCGTCCCGGTTTCTCCACGGCCGCCGAAGTCTCCGACATCTCCGGTCGTGGCGTTGGCATGGACGTGGTCAAGACCAAGATCGTCGAACTCGGCGGCACGTTGTCGATCGACTCACGCGTTGGCCACGGCAGCACGGTGCGTCTCTCGGTGCCGCTCACGCTGGCGATCATGCGCGTGCTCATGGTCCGCGTCGGCAATCGTCTCCTGTCGCTGCCGCTGTCCAATGTCACCGAAGTGTTCGAACTCGTGCCGGGCCAGATCCAGGAACTGGATGGCCGCATCGTCGCCGCGCATCGCCAGCGCGCTCTTCCGCTTGCCGACCTCGGCAACTGGGCCGGGGCGGCGGGGAAGGGCGGTCACGTGGTGGTCGTGCAGATCGGCCACCAGACGCTCGGCTGCCTGGTCGACGAAGTGCTCGGCCGCGAAGACGTCATGGCCAAGCCGCTCGGTCCGTTCCTCAGGGACGTTCCCGGTGTCGCCGGCGCGACGATTACCGGCGATGGCCGCATCTCCCTCGTGCTTGACCTCGCCGGCCTCGCCGACGACGCTGGCCAGGTGCTGCCTTCACTAAGGATGGCTGTCTGACATGGATATCGTGAGCGTCGTCGGAACGATCCTGGCCTTCGTGGTCATCATCGTGGGTACCATCCTCAAGGGCTCGAGTCTCGACGCCCTGTGGAACCCGGCCGCGTTCGTCATCGTCTTCCTCGGCACCCTTGCCGCGCTTCTCGTGCAGACCCCCGGGCCTGTGCTCAAGCGCGCCTGGACCATGTTGCCCTGGGTGTATCGGCCGCCGGATATCGAGTCGGAGAACCTCGTCAGCCGCATCGTCGGCTGGAGCGAGATTTCCCGTCGCACCGGACTTCTTGGTCTCGAGCCGGCCATCGAGCGTGAATCCGACCCCTTCATCCGCAAGGGGCTTCAGCTGCTTGTGGACGGCACCGAGCCGGATGCCATGCGCTCCGTGCTCGAAGTGGAGGTGTACGCTCGCGAACACACCGATATCGAAGCCGCCAAGGTCTACGAGAACGCGGGTGCCTACTCGCCGACGATGGGCATCATCGGTGCCGTCATGGGGCTGATGTCGGTCATGCAGAACCTCGCCGACCCGAGCAAGCTCGGTCATGGCATCGCCGCGGCCTTCGTCGCGACGATCTACGGTATCGGCCTGGCCAACCTGCTCGCCTTGCCGATGGCGTCGCGCCTGAAAGGCCTCGCCCGCTTGCGCTCGCAGATGCGCGAGATCCTCGTCGAAGGCCTGGTCTCCATCGCCCAGGGCGACAACCCGCGGCATATCGAGAGCAAGCTTCAGGGGTTCCTGTCGTGAAGCGCCGCCACCACGAAGAACACATCAACCACGAGCGCTGGGCGATTCCCTACGGGGATCTGATCACGCTTCTGCTGGCGTTGTTCGTGGTGATGTACGCCGTGTCGGCGGTGAACGAGACCAAGTTCCGCGTCATGGCGCAGTCGATCAACGAAGCCTTCAACGGCACCGGTAAGGTCATCGAGCCGATCCGGGAGGCGACGCCTGCGGCGCAGGTGCCGCTGCCGAACCAGTCACGCGCACCTGTCGCCGCACCGATCGCCAAGATCGACGTGCCGATTCCGCCGCGCAACCTGCCGCTGCCCGGCCACGAAGGCGCCGCGCCGACGCGGCAGGAGTCGGCAAACATCAATACCACGACGGCGGCGAACACCACGGTCGGCAAGACCGAGGACGCCAGTCTCAGCCAGATTGCCGACGAAGTGCAGCGCGCGATGAAGCCGCTGATCGACAAGAACCTGGTCAGCGTGCGTCAGACCAAGGACTGGCTCGAAATCGAAGTCCGTACCGATATCCTCTTTCCCGTCGGCGTGGCCAAACTTCAGGGCACGGCCGAAGACGTGCTGCGCAAGCTCGCCGGCATTCTCGGCCCGTTCCCGAACGCCATGCGCATCGAGGGCTATACGGACAACACGCCCATCGCCACGGCCACGTTCCCGTCTAACTGGGAGTTGTCTGCGGCGCGCGCGGCCACGGTCGCTCGCCTGCTGACGACGAGCGGTGTCGATCCGCATCGCGTCGGCATCGTGGGCTGGGGCGAGTTCCGGCCGACCACCGATAACAGCTCCGACGAAGGTCGCAATCGCAATCGMCGCGTACTCATCGTCGTGATGAGCGATAAGGCCGAACCGGCGCGCTTTTACAGCGACGCTGACCGTCTGCCGGTTGTCGGCGCTGCCGGTGCTGCAGGTGCTGCGGCGACTCCGGCGACTCCGGCGACGTCCCCCATCGCGGGGAATCGCTGATGCTCGTCTGGGCGATCTCCAATCAGAAGGGCGGCGTCGGCAAGACCACCACCACCGTGGCGCTCGGCAGCCTGCTCGCCGCTTCCGGCAAGCGTACGTTGCTTATCGACATGGATCCGCATGCTTCGTTGTCCGGCTACATCGGCGTCGAGGGCGGCGCACACGGCAGCGTCTACGACCTGTTCGGCATCGGCGGTAATCCGCTTCCGCCGGGCACGCTCGTGCACGCCACGAAGTGGGATCACCTGAGTGTGCTTCCGGCATCGGCGGCAATGATCACGCTGGACCGCCAGCTCGGCACGCGTCCTGGCATGGGTCTGATCCTGTCCCAGGCGCTTGCCGAGCTCGCCAGTGGATTCGATCATGTGCTGCTCGACTGCCCGCCCACTCTCGGCGTGCTGATGGTCAACGCGCTTGCCGCGAGCGACAGGCTGCTCGTGCCGACACAGACCGAGGCACTCGCCCTGGCAGGTCTCGAGCGCATGCYGCGCAGCCTGTCCATGATCGAGCGCTCGCGTGGTCGCCCGCTGCCGCGGACCATTGTGCCGACGATGTTCGATTCGCGCACGCACGCTTCGCGCGCCTGTCTCGAGCAACTGCGCGAGACGTACGGCGAGAGCGTCAGCGAGGCCGTGATTCCTACCGATACCCAGATTCGCGAAGCGAGCGCGGCGGGCGTGCCCTTGGCATCCTGGCCGGCCGCACGCCGTGGCGGGTTGGCGTATCGCCAGCTACTCGACGAGCTGCTGGCCTTGCCGGCCACTTCCGTCGCGGAGGCAGCCGCGTGATGCGCGCCCTGCAGGACGCCGAGCAGATCGTCGCCGATTACCTGGCGGAACTACTGACGCCTGCGTTGCCGCCGGTCGCACCAGACGCCGAGGTCAAGATCGTTTCGATCGACCCCTGGCGCACCGTACCGATCGACGAGCCCGCGTCGCGTGCCGATAGCCGCTACTTGCTATGCCTCGCCGCAGGCGTGCGCCTCGCCGTGCCGATGGCCGATATCACCCATATGCTGCCGATGCCACCGCTGACGCCGCCGAACACGACGAATCCGATCTGCCTCGGACGCTGGCGCCATCCGAGCGGCGTCGCGCGCGTCGCCGACCTCGCCGCGATCCTCTCGCCGGACATGGCGGGCGCCCACTCGCCGACGCTGATCCTGCTCGGTGATCGCGCCTGGGCGCTGGCCTGCATCGTCGACGAAGAGCCGGTGGAACTCGATGCGGCAGCCATCCAGTGGCGCAAGGGTGCGACCACGCGGCCCTGGCTTGCCGGTATGTCCCAAGAACCCAAGTGCGGCGTGGTTTCAACCACGGCGCTTATCGAATGGCTGGAAAAGGAGCTGGGTCCGTGACTGACACCCTACGCGACGGGCGCGGCGCCTGGCTTGGATTCTCACTGAAGGGACAACGCTACGCGGTGTCGCTCGCCAGCGTGCGCGAAGTGATCCGCTGCGGCGACATCACACCCGTGCCGGGTGCCCCCGACGACGTCCTCGGCATCGTCAACCTGCGCGGCCAGATCGTCCCCGTGCTCGACGGCCGTCGGCGCTTCGGCCTCGAAGGCCGCATCGACGTCACGGAAGAAGATGCCCAGCGCGTCATCGTCTTCGATGACGCCGGCAGCATCGTCGGCATGCGTATCGACGTGATCGGCGACATGCTCGAGTTCAATCCCGCCGACGTCGCCCCGCCGCCGCCCGGCCGCGCCACCCGCCGCGACGACCCCGTCAGCGGCGTCATCACCCGCGACGACGGCTTCATCGCCCTCATCGACATCCCCCGCCTCTGCCGCGCCTGACACCGCAAAACATCGCGCTTCAGCCGACGCTCGCTTTGCGTTACCGTGTCCCGGCATTCAAGGGAATCACCACATGAACCCCGTCATCGGATACGTGCTGATCGCACTGGCCGTCCTCAACCTGGTCGGCCTCCTGCTGCTTTTCCGCCGCTTCGGCACGGCGCCGTTGGCGTCGCCAGCTGCGACCCCGCCGACCCCGGCCACGCTCGCCGCAAGCGCTGCATCGGCTTATGAAGACATCCGTGACATCCGCGAAGAGCCCACGCCGGCCGTTCCACCCGACGCACTAGCCGCGATGCTCCGCCGTCTCGAGAACCGCCTCGGCGATATCGAAGACCAGGTACGCCGGAATCCTGCCGTGACCGTGGCGGGCGAGCCGGGTGCGGCAACCGATCGGGCGCTTGCGCTTGCCCAGCGCCTCGCGCGCCAGGGGGCCTCGGCGAAGGATATTTCCGAGACGTGTGGGATTTCGTTGACTGAGGCGGAGTTGCTGCAGAGGTTGCACGCGCCTCGCTGATTCATTGGATCGAGCGGACTCTAGGGGCGAGGGATATTTGGGCGGCGTTGGGGCTGAAGTGAAATTCCTTCGGCGTTACAAAATGGGGTCGCCGGGACCGCGGCCAGGCCGATGCATCTGGTGAAAAAGCCACGTGGCTACCTCCTGATTCATGAGCCCCGACACGAAAATAGAGTTCCAGTTGTTCTTGCTTCGATGCGAGTCGTCAAGAATGTCAAGTTCCTCTTCTAATATGCTGAGGAAATCCTGAAGGCTCGCTGGATCGTCCTTAAGCGCCCTAATGACCAGGGTCGGTTTTCGACAAAGGTCGATCCACTTGTCGCGGAGGAAGGAGGTTACGGCAGTCTTGGCGACTATGGAGCGGATATGAA
>NZ_JBFUJE010000255.1:0-5648 GCF_056401535.1 Luteibacter sp. P4_E6
GTGTAGGCAACGGCATTTTCGTAGTTGGCCTTCCCTGCACTGTCACGACCGGAGAAACCGACATAATCGTAACCCGGCGGTAACGCAGGAGGATGCGTAACCATCCTGCTCGACACAAACGTCTCGTAGCTGGATGTCACATCCGGGCCCGAGCCGGGCGACTTCAGGTAGTCGGCGACCCTCTGGATCTGATCCGGTGAAAGACTCTTCCCGTTGGAGACATCGGTGGCACCCCCCATCGTCGCGCGGACGTAGTCATCAAAGACGAACTGCGTCATGGCACCGACCGTAAAACGGGATGAGCCTCCAACCGTGTCTCAGCCAGGACCACCTGACCGTTAGCGAGACGAGGAAGATGGAGCGGAACGACAAGACCGACATCCAGTAACGCCGCGTCCTGGGTCAGGGCTACATAACGGACGATTTCGGTGTTAGTCGTGCGGCTTTCGAATACCTTGACGAGACCTTCCGCTAGTCGATGGATGAATTCGAAGTCATCGCCGTCGATACTAAGCCGCTGTTTCAGTTTCAACATCGAAGTGACGACGTCGGTCCGGCCCAGGTCAAGGGTGAAAAGGCGAACAGTCTCCCCTGCCTCTTCGATCAGAACGTGCAAACCAAAGAACCCGAGGCCGTGCCCCATGTCGTCGTTCTTATAGACCATGTATTGCCATTCGACTTCATCAGGCTTCGATGTGGGCTGCATCCGCGGCCGGTAGWTCACCAAACCATTCGCGCTGTCGACGGCAGAGCCATGTGCGGCTACAAAGTGGAGAGTCATGGCATTTCTCGAAAGGGTTTGCGGAGATCGCAGCGGCTCGATGGGGTGCTTTCTGCACTGGACCCAGGACGCGAGACGAGCGTCCCGTGCTCACCGTAATTTGATGCCGGACAAGGCCGACAAGCGGTCATTCCTGACATACGAGGGTCCTGTCCCGTTTTCTCGATAGTACGAGGCGGGAATGGCGAATTGCAATCAAGAGGTGCGGACGCTCGCGTCGACCAGCCGTCATAAAACGGAACGCGCTTGCACTCGTGCCTCAGCCAACACCAGCTGCCCGCTCGGACGACGAGGAAAATGGGCCGGAACGGTCAGGCCGACGCCCTGTAACGCCGCATCCTGAGTCAGGGCCACATAGCGGATGGTCTCGGCGTTGTCGGTTTTGCATTCGAAGGCCCTGACGAAGCCTTCCGCTAGTCGCTGGATAAACTCGAAGCCATCGCCGTCGATATGAAGCCGCTCCTTTATCTTCAACATTGAATCGATGACCCGAGGTTGACCTAGGTTCATGGTGAAGAGGCGGATGGCCTCCCCCGCCTCTTCGATGACAACATGCGAGCCAAAGAACCCAAGGGCCTCACGCGTACCGTCGTCCTTGCGAATCGAGTATTGCCATTCGACTTCGTCTGGTGTCGATGTTGGCTGCATCCGGGGGTGGTAGATCACCAAACCATTCGCGCTGTCGACGGCAGAGCCATGTGCGGCTACAAAGTGGAGAGTCATGGCATTGCTCGAAGAGATTCACGGGGATCGTAGCGCCTCGATGCGAGGCCTGCTGCACGACAACCGCGGAGCGAGATGCGTGCAACAAGATCTATACCATGGTTACTGACGCAGCCGGAGCCGATGAGGGCACCTGTTCGTCATGAGATCGCAACGGCAACAGCAACCACATCTGCCAGCACTGCTTATGACGGAGGCGAAAAAGAGCCCCGCATCCATGCGAGGCTCTTGCCTGGTTCAAGCCGCGGCTTGATCGAGCAATTGGCGGACGCTGTCTTTGGCATCCGACGCCGCCCCCGACTCGATGTCGATGCGGCGCGGCTTCATCGCCTCGGGGATCTCACGCTTGAGGTCGATGGACAAAAGGCCGTCAGCGAGCTTCGCCCCGGTGACCTGGACGTGCTCGGCCAGTTCGAAGCGTCGCTGGAAGGGCCGGGTCGCAATGCCGCGGTGGAGATATTCGCCCTCGGCTTCACCGTGGCGCTCGCCGCAGACGGTCAGCCAGTTTCCTTGCGTGGAGATCTCCAGATCTTGCTCGCGAAACCCCGCCACTGCCATCGTGACGCGATATTGATCGTCAGCGAGCTTGATGGAATCAAAGGGGGGATAGTTGTCAGCGGCCTGGCCGCGCGACGCGGCGGCTTCGAGCAAATCGAACATGCGGTCAAAACCGACGCTGGAGCGATGAAGGGGTGAAACGTTCAGAAGAGTTCGCATAACCATATCCTCTTGCAACATGGAATGAGTTCTCCGCTCGCCCCCGAAGCGGGCGAGGAGGCTGGTCCCGAAGCGGCCAGCGGTGAGTAATTTATGCAGCTAGAAACATTTTTCAAGAGGGCGGATTCAGACTTCGTTTAGCCATCCATTCGACAGCCGAGACTCGACGCTCGCATGCGACACCGATCGCAATTATGACTATGCAAATTCGGAAGATCGCGCAAAAGATGCGATTCGATCACAGCTTCCATGCCATCTTCGGGTTGATCACCTTGAATAAAGCGGCCATGGACGACGCAAGAGAAGGCTGGACCCTGACCGCTGCTGCGATGGCCCAGAGCGCCCTGGCGATGAATCTGGCGCTCCTTCATTCCGACCTGCCGGAAGCCCGCTTCCGGGCGAGACTTTTGCATTATCAAGCCATCTCTACCGGCGACCCGTCGCTTGAAGACGCCACCGCCCTGGTGGTGCAGCTTCTGGGGCTCCTGGGTCGACGCCCAGCCTGGCGTGCGTCGAGGCCATGCGAGCGCTGAGCAGGCAACTAGGCGAACAGCGTGGCGAGGGGGAGTGACTGCCCTCGCGCTCATCCTGGGGACGGTCGCTGCCGGTCTTGCATGTGAGCACGCCCAAGCACTCGTCACACTGAGGGGGCGCTCACCGCGGTAAGGTTGTTGTTTGGGGGCACTCATGCAAAGCCAAACGTTACCCGTGGTGGTTATCGGGGCGCCGGCCGGCGGCGTCGAGGCCTTGCAGCAACTGATCGGCGGGTTGCCGGCGTCGTTGGAAGCGGCCGTCCTGATCGTTTTGCACCTCCCCGCCCACGTCAAGAGCGACCTGGCATCCGTCCTTCAACGAATGACGCCCCTGCCCGTTTCGGATGCCCAAAACGGCCGCGTGCTGGAAGCGGGTCACATCTATGTGGCGACACCAGACCGGCATTTGCTTGTCACTCTGGACGGCATGCGCCTGACGCACGCGCCTAAGGAGTCGTGCTCTCGACCGTCCATCGATGCACTCTTTCGCTCAGCCGCCGACACATTCGGACCCAACGTCATTGGCGTTCTCCTATCAGGGATGCTCGACGACGGCACGTCGGGACTGTGGGCCATCAAAGATCGGGGCGGCGTCGCACTGGTGCAGGGCAACGTTCCGGCGGTATTTGCTTCGATGCCTGAGGGTGCCGCCCTACAGGTTGACGTCGATGCCGTGGTCCCGGTGCAACAGCTGGGGGAGAAGATCGCCGGACATGTAGCGCGGCTTACCGCCACTCCGTCCGTCTCAATGGAATCCCACTCGGATGCGCCGACCGAGGCTGACGCCGCGCTTAGCCCCGGGCGCCAGGACATGTCTGAGCTGATCCCTGTCGCTCCGTCCGCGTGCCCGGTATGCCACAGCAGCCTTGTCGCTGACCACGAGCCATCCACGCCACTCCCTCGACGACACGGAGGTCACGGCGCGACGGCTAACACGCTGCTATTGGATATCGGTGACGCCATCGATAAGGGACTCTGGGACACGCTGCGCGCCGTCGAAGAACGCGTGATGCTGCTTCGGGAAATGGCGTTGTCGGCAAAGGAGGCCGGAAGCGCAAGCCTGGCGGACGACTACACCACGCAGGCGAACGACGTGGTCGCAAAAGCTGAGCCGCTGCGAAGCATGGTCCTGACCACGAGTCCCTTCGGGCACGTCTAAGACCAGTGCACCTCGTGTATCACCTTCGCCGCCACGTCAGTTTGCCGCCTCAAAATTGCCATGCAGGGTCACTAGCTTCCATGTCTACCGACCACGCGCACCAGTCGAACGGTGCTCGACGTCCGGACGACATCGTCACGCCGCAGCGTGACGCCACAAGGGAGATGACCACATGGATCAGCATCACCGCACGCGCCGGCACTTCAGGCGCTCCTGGGCAAAGCCGACCTTTCTGTTCCTGGGCGTGGTGCTTGTCACCTCGGCGCAGGCAGCACCGCACTTTGTTACCTTCATCAACGACGCGGACCGAACGGTGACGTCCGTGGAGGCCGCTCCGGCCGGCACGCGCTATTGGCATGCCCTCGATCTTGGCGGACCACTGATCGGCGGAAGAAGCGGCCAGGCCACCGTCCGCTTCGACAGCGCGGACGTATGCAAGCAGGACCTCTCGGTGACTTACCGCGGATTGGCGCCGTTGACGATCACGGGGTTCGATATCTGCCGCACCGACCGCCTTTACCTGGGAAAGGCCCTGGCGAAGGCCAGGAATGTGGACGTCGACAAGGTCGAAAGACCTGTATCTGGTGACTCACGCCGTTGAGCGATCCGGCCAACGCGCCCGGAGCTGACCCGCTATCTCCAGAGCGCATGCTGATCCCGATTAGCGGGGGCTCCCATGCTTTGTCTATGATCGTGGCTTGCAAGGAGTGGACGTAGATGATCACTTACGCGATCGCGCCAGTCGTTTACGTCAGTCGCGCATGAGCCAAGTAAGGCTTTAATGGCAAGCAGTGCAAAGTACATCCTGCCTGCAGGATAGGTTCCTGCCATATGCTGCCAAGGCCCACTATTGGGTCTCATGGGGATGATACCTAGAACCCGATTCCACATACGCCCGTGATGAGCAGCGATATTTCGTATCGCACTGATGGCGTGGATCCAGTTGGCAAACACTGGGGAAGCGACGCCGAAGGCACCTGCTATCGCTTTCTTGTCAGCAGGATGYATCGCCTGGACAAGTTTCGATAACGAGCCAAATGACATGACCTCGCTTGCCATCCAAACGGGCACGCATGGATGCGGCGGTAGCGTGTACCTTTCTTTATAGTGACGAATGAAGGTTTCACGTGAACGCCGCACTTCATCTTCTACGGCAACGATCCAGGTAGCGTGCCAATTTTTATCGTATGCGACGTTGGCAGGATCGCTGTAACCGAAAGCGCCATAGCTGTGAGCCATTCGATAGGTGGCTGCCGTCCTCACCGCGACTTCAATGTTGCAGATCGCCTCCATAATCAGGGAGCGCAACACTTGATCGAATTCATAGCGTGCTACAGCCTCTTCGAAAGTAGCCCCCGCCTCGTAGGCGTCGCTTCCAGGCCTCCGAAATGGAAATAGATAGCCCATGAGTCGGTAGTAACCAACGCGCTCCAAGTAGTAGCTTGCGCGCACAGGGTCTGCAACGTGAAGGCCTCGCAGCTGAAGCTGCTGCAGCTGTGCTGCGTACGTGAGAGGACCCTTCCTGTACTGCACCGTCGCTCTGCTCCCTGCAAGCGCTCAAAAAAAACCCGCCTATTTGCGCGTACAACGATGTTCTGCTGCATAGGCGTGGCGGGTGTGTTGAGCAAAGTATCTCGGAAAGTGGTACTCGATTCAACTAATACGAGCGTTCCGTGGGGGCCAGAATACCAACAAAACAAGCCGAAAATATTTCGCTCACGCAGAATATCAATTC
>NZ_JBFUJE010000256.1:0-5624 GCF_056401535.1 Luteibacter sp. P4_E6
GTTCCAGCCATCTGGCACCGAGTTGTCGTGAAGTAACTGTACGGCGCCCACGCAGTCGCGACCGATCGCCTCGAGTAGCGTAAAGGCATCGAGCGAGCGGGTGCCGAATCTCCTGCCAACACGCTCGCGAATACGATCGTTGTCGGGCAACAGGTTATCGAAGTAATTCTCGACGACAGAACCGGTGACGGTGAGCGTCGGAGTGAACGGTAATGACAGGGAAAGGGGTCGCGCCCTGTCGGATTCCAGCCAGGACGGCGCATAGGCGAAGGTGTGAGACCCGCGATCGACCCGCCACATCCCAACGTGCTCACCGTTCATCCATGCGTTCAATGTCGCCATTACCAGTCACCCTTTCGGGATGTGATGGACTCCCCTGTCGCCTGAAGGCTCGGCGGTGAACCGCCCTCACGCAATACCAGGGAAACCCGGAGCGCCGAAAGGAGCTTCATTAACTGATCGATGCTGACGACGCCCGGGTTATTCTCGATCTCCGCGATTCTGGCCTGACCTACCCCGACGAGTTGACCAAGAGCCGCCTGCGTCAGTCCGCGCTCCTTTCGGAGTGCACGTAGATACTCGCGCAGCTGGTTGGAAATCTGGATGGGATAGTCCACGGAGGCACCTCAGACGGTCGCCGCAAATTATTGGCTATAGCCATTTTTTACCAGATATTGGCTCTGGTGTATAGTATCCATTTATTGGATATAGTAAATATTCCTGCTTGCAAGGACCCATCCCATGACCATCCAACTCTACGGTTTCTGGCGCTCGAACGCGGCGTTCCGTGCCCGGGTCGCTCTTGCGTTGAAGAAGCTGCCCTTCGAAGAAATCGACATCGACATCTTGTCCGGACGACAGTTCGATCCCGACTACGCCGCGGTGAATGCGGGGCATGTCGTGCCCACCCTGGTTCACGACGGACACCGCATTTTCCAGTCTCTGGCGATCATGGAGTATCTCGACGAAATCCAGGCAGAGCCGCGCATCCTGCCGGTAGATGCAAAAGAGCGAGCCTATGCCCGGTCACTCGCCCTGGTTTCCGTCGCCGATGCCCATCCGTTGATCGTGCCGCGCGTGCGCAAGCAACTCGGCGAAGCATTCGGCGCCGATACGGCAGCGATCGAGGCATGGTGCAAGCATTGGACGACGGAAGGTCTTGCCACCTACGAGCGGCTTCTTACGCGACGCCCCGCCGCWCCGTTCGCACTGGGTGCCATGCCAACGATCGCCGATATCTGCGTCGCCGGTCAGATCGTCCTGGCCGAGCTTTATCAACTGGACGTTACGGCGTTTCCCCAGGTGACGGCACTGGGTAAGCGTTGCTTCGAGCTGCCGGCGTTCGCCGATTCACATCCGTTGCGGCAACCTGGAGCGAAGACTGCAAAGGTGCATCACTGAGGCAGGAACTAGCCGACGCTAAGCGCTTTCTCCAGATCGTCGTGCTCGAAGGCGCTCTCCATCCGGCGGATCTCCGCTTCACGACTACCTACCTCACGAGCGACATCCCGCCATGTCTTGGTCACCTCGGCCACGCCACGAATGATCTTGCGTGCCACGGATAGCTGAAGGCCAAAGAACCCTGAAGCGCTCTCGAGCAAATCGACCGAGCACGTCGCTTCGTCGAGATCGATGTTCGTTGCCAGGACACGTGCCTTCATGTCGACTGGTGTCGGATTCAGGTCGTACGCGGGCGACAGGATCCAGCCGTCACTTCCTTGCCACAGGAAACCGTGATTGCGTAGGTGATCGTCGACGTTCGAGATGAGGACACTGAAGACGACGCGGAGGTACAACTGCTCCGCATCGGCGCGCGCTCTTGCACCGTGTGCCGCCAGGGCGTCGGCAAGCTCGGGATAGCTACCGCGCTCGCCGTCACGTGCCCCGAGCATCGACATGGCGGAAAGGAACGGCGTACGAGCCGTGCCCCGGCGATCGAATCGACGCGACAAAAGGACCGCTTTTCCCGCGATCTGGACGAGCTCGTGATGAGGCGTTTCGATGCCCGCACGCTCGGCGAGACGGAGAGCCACCTCTTCCCAGGTCTCGATGCTGTATTCGTCGCTGTCCTTGGGAAACTTCGCGATCGACAGGTGGCCATGCTGATCGAGCACCGAGGCCTTCGGTCTTGCGCCACCTAGTGAGGATCCTGGGGCGAAGATCAGCCTCAGATCCTCATCGGTTTCCTCGTCTCTCAGAAGCCGTTCGGTAACCTGAAGAAGACGACCCAGCTCCACAACGGGAGGAACGCCGCGATCGGGCGCCTGGAAGATGTCTTCCCCAACCCGGCGAAAACGCATCGCGCCAAGTCGAGTTTCGTCGGAGACGCCCAGTAGATAATCCAGCTCACCCAAGGTTCGCACACGACGTCCCGCGTGCTCAGCGTTTCGCCGTTCAGCGCGTTGCATGAGACGACGGCCCCAGGTATCGGGAGCCGAATCGCCCAGGGAGCCAAAAAGCGTCAAGCCCGGCGGTGGCGCAAACAGACCCTTCGTCAACCGAAGAGCAGGCTCGACGGAAAAGCAGACGTCGCTGCCTAGCCATTCATCGGCGTACTCGAAAGTCGCGGTTTCACCGCGGCCGGATGAACGGTGCCGAAGGAGACCTACGAGCCTGTTTGTGCCTTGGAGTTCAATGTGCACTTCGACATCAGACATCGCTCTTGCCTCCGCGAGGAAGTCTCACTCGCTTGGGAAGCTGGGCTGCGCCCAGAATCTGCCCTTGCGTGTCAGCGCTGACGTCGGCTAGGGCTGCTAGCCCGTCAAGCAGCCCAAGCGCATGGAGAACGGCGGCGTAAATACCCATGCCTACGGACGGGTCGCCATCCTCGACGCGCTGGAGCGTGGCGCGGGACGTAAATGCGCGATCCGCCACCACCGCCATCGTTAGTTGTCGGCGACGGCGGGCGTCATGAATGTCGGCGCCGAGCTTCCGAAGCGCTCGACGCGCAGCCGCGGGAGCAGCATGCGGGGTGGGCATATGTACGCTTTGCGTGACCTTAAGTGGATTTAAAGTATCACGAAGATTACATATTCTACCAATCTGGATCATGCGCGAGCTCGCGCGGGGTCCGACACCACCTCAAGCAGCTTCGCCAAAGGCAGGGCACGCTGTATATCAGCGACCGCGCTCTGAACTGCAGCATCGGCGCTTTCAGCATCACGGACACACTCCAGAGCGAGGTGACCTTGTCGTCCCATGCCGACCAGCACATCTCGGCACCCGGCTTCGCCCAGCTGCTCGACAAGCCGGCAGGGATCGCAGCCCTTGTCGGCTAACTCGTACTTCAAGGTAAAAATATATTCCACTACAACGTCCGCCTTTTCATTGTCCCGACGCCCTTCGGCACGGAAAAGATGGGATAGACCACATAGAGAAGCCTACCCAAGACGTTGATATTAAAGATATATATAGCGTCGATATGTCAGATAACGCCCCGAGCCCGTGTCAGCCGATTCCCGACTCCGCCGCGCCTTTGTAGTCAACGATGTGCCCGACAGAATGTCGAGCTCAAGCGACCCCTTGTAAGCCGCGATCAGGCCGACCGTCGGCGCCGAGATCTCCACATCGAAATGAAACCAACCGCCATCCTCGTACTCGAAGCTCACTCCACGAGGCAGCAGGAAAGCGGGCGTCGGAATGCCGAGTAGCGACCATCGCCGCGGAACCAGGCAAAGCCTCCCTCCATCGACCACCAGCGCAAGGGCGAATGACGCCATCTTCGGGCGCAAACGTCACCGTGACGGGCACATCCGGGGCGGTCTGCGGAAATCCCACCATCGCCCGAATGGCCCGCGCCAGCATCCCGCCGCCATGGCGAACCTCCGCGTGGCCACTCCACCGCCGTTTCGCAGTTCCTTCAGCCGAGACGGAAGCGCGTCGAAGGCCGAGCCAAGCACCTGCCGGTAGAGCGGTCCCGTGGAGTCATCGTCGCGGAACCCGGTGAAGATTGTCCGGCCCGCGAAACGAGACGGAGCGGAACAACCCGTGCCTGGCCCACGTACTTCGCGCAAAGGCGACCGCCGAACACGCCGTAGCCGCCAAGGATCCTGATCACGCTCATCGCTCAACCATCCGCGGCGGGTCAACCCCTTGGAGGGCCCGACTGTTCGCGAATAGGAACCTGTCCGTCCAGTAGAGAGCGGAGCGATCACTCCCACTCAATCGTCGCCGGCGGCTTCCCCGAGATGTCATAAACCACACGAGAAATACCACGCAACTCATTGATAATACGAGTCGAGCACGTATCAAGGAAGTCGTACGGCAGGTGCGCCCAATGTGCCGTCATGAAGTCGATCGTCTCGACGGCGCGCAGCGCGATGACCCACTCATAGGCGCGACCGTCGCCCACCACGCCCACCGAGCGCACCGGCAGGAACACAGCGAACGCCTGACTCACCCGGTCGTACAGACCATGCTTGCGCAGCTCTTCGATGAAGATCGCATCCGCACGCTGCAGCAGGTCGACGTACTCGGGCTTCACTTCGCCAAGGACGCGCACGCCCAGGCCGGGGCCGGGGAAAGGATGGCGGTAGACCATGTCGCGCGGCAGGCCGAGTTCGACACCGATGCGGCGGACTTCGTCCTTGAACAGCTCGCGCAGCGGTTCGACCAGCTTGAGCTTCATGTGCTCCGGCAGGCCACCGACGTTGTGGTGGCTCTTGATAACGTGGGCCTTGCCCGTCTTGCTGCCGGCGGACTCGATGACGTCAGGGTAGATCGTGCCCTGGGCCAGCCATTTCACGTTCTCGAGCTTCGCCGATTCCTCGTCGAAGATCTCGACGAACAGGCGGCCGATGATCTTGCGCTTGGCTTCGGGGTCTTCCACGCCGGCGAGTGCGTCGAAGTAGCGCTGCTTCGCGTCGACGCGGATGACGTGCACGCCCATGTGCTCGGCCATGGTCGACATGACCTGGTCGCCTTCCTGGAAACGCAGCAGGCCGGTATCGACGAAGACGCAGGTGAGCTGGTCACCGATKGCTTTCTCGAGCAAGGCGGCCACGACCGAAGAGTCGACGCCGCCGCTGAGACCCAGGAGCACGCGGTCGCTACCGACCTGCTCGCGCACGCGGGCGACGGAATCTTCGATGATGTGCGCGGCGTCCCACAGCGTGGCCGATGCACAGATGTCGACGACGAAGCGGCGGAGCAGCTCCAGGCCGCGCTTGGTGTGGGTCACTTCCGGGTGGAACTGCACGCCATAGAAGTGACGCTCGTCGTCGGCCATGGCAGCCAGCGGCAGGCTCGATGTCGACGCCGTGGCGGCAAAGCCTTCCGGCATCGCGGTGACGCGGTCGCCGTGGGACATCCAGACGCCGAGCGACTCGCCCTCCTCGACCACGGTGTCGAACAGCGCGCAGCTGGCGAAGGTGATCGTGGCCGGACCGAATTCACGATGATGACCGGCTTCCACCTTGCCACCGAGCTGCTCGGCCATGGTCTGCATGCCGTAGCAGATGCCCAGCACCGGCACACCCAGCTCGAAGACCAGCTGCGGCGCGCGCGGGGACTCGTCCTCGGTGACGGACTCGGGGCCACCGGAGAGGATGACGCCGCGCGGGTTGAAGCCGCGGATCTCGTCGGGCGCATGATCCCAGGCCCAGACCTCACAGTAGACGCCGATC
>NZ_JBFUJE010000257.1:0-5586 GCF_056401535.1 Luteibacter sp. P4_E6
GCAACTCACCCATGGCGATGTGTCACAGGCGATCACGCAGATCCCGGATGCGTCGGTGGACGCCTTGCTGCACGACCCACCGCGCTTCGGTATTGCCGGCGAGCTGTACTCGCAGGTTTTCTACAACGAACTGGCACGCGTCCTCCGCCGAGGCGGTCGCCTGTTTCACTACACGGGTAGCCCGAACAAGCTCACCAGCGGTCGCGACGTACCCCGTGAGGTGGAAAAGCGCCTGGAGAAAGCCGGCTTCAAGGCGGCGCTTGCGTTGGACGGGGTGCTCGCCATCCGCCGCTGAAACAGGCGGCGTCAGGCGGTTCGGGCGGCGTGCCTGGCCTCGACGAGCGTCGCCACGCGCTCCCTGTCGAGGGCCGTGGCCGGCGTATAGATAATCAGGCCAAGCTCGGGCCGACCGTCGACCGCAAAGGCGGAATATTCCAGCGTGACTTCGCCAACGAGCGGGTGGGCGAACTGCTTCGTCCCTTCGCCGTAGCTCTGCAGGTCGTAGTCGTTCCAGATCGCTTCGAACTCGGGGCTCAACGCAATCAGCTCATCCACGAAGCCCCCGACGCGATCCGTCGCGCCGAGGCGGGCGATGTCAGCGCGAAACGCCGCCACAGCGAAGCGTGCATGATCTTCCCAGTGGCGAGTCTTGTTACGCACGCGATCGCTTGCGAATAACAATTTCAGCACGTTGCGCTGGTCGGGCCGCAGCGAACCGTATTCGGTGAGCACGGCCGCCGCCGCGGCGTTCCAGCCGATGATGTCCCACTGCGGGGTCTTGACGATCGCCGGGCTCGTCTCCAGCGAATCGAGCACACGCTGCAACTGCGGGGAGATCGTTTCGGAGGGCTGGTAGACGACCTCGGGCGGCCGGTTCTGTGCCAGGAGGAACAGGTGTTCGCGCTCCACGGCCGTCAGGGCCAGGGCAGCGGCGAGGCGATTCAATACGTCGGTGGAAGGCGCGCCGCCGCGCCCCTGCTCCAGCCACGTGTACCAGGTGGCGCTTACATTGGCGCGCAGTGCGACTTCCTCGCGTCGCAGGCCCGGCGTGCGCCTGCGCGTGGTCGGCATGCCGAAGGCAGCGGGATCGAGCTTGGCGCGGCGATCCTTCAGGTAACTGCCGAGCGGATTGTCTGCCGGAATGCTCATGCCGGGATTATGTCCCTCTCGACCATCGAGGGACATAGCGCCCGGCATCAGGGGGCATCGACCTTCTACTTCGCGCCACCGGCTTCCGCCCGGCGTTGCTGGTACGGATAGAACCGGTTCTCGCGCAACTCGTGCTCGATGCGTTCCAGGCTCTTGCCGTTCGTCTCGGGCACGAGGTAGTAGATGAACACCAGGGCGAACAGCGAGATTACCGCGTAGAGCCAGAACGTATGTGCGGCGCCAAGCCAGGTCACCAGCGACAGCGTGGTCAGCGTGACGATGAGGTCGAAGAACCAATGGCTGAAGGCACCCAGGCTCGCGCCCTTCCCTCGCACGAACAGCGGATAGACCTCGGAATTGATCAGCCAGATGCACACGCCGAAGCCACCACAATTGAGCATGAGGTAGGCAGCGAGGCAGGCGACCACCGCCCAGCGGCTGAAGTCCGTCGTCGGACCTGCGCCCTGGAACAGGAATCCCATCAGGGCCAGCGCGACGATGGATCCGGGAATCATCCACAGAAGGTAGTTGCGCCGGCCGATACGATCGACGAGGAAGCTGCCGACCACGGTCATGATGACAACGAGAATGGTACTGCCGCCGGTGGCCAGTACGGCCGCCTTGTCCGAGAAACCCGCCTTGGTAAGGATGGTCGGTGCGTAATAGATCAGCGCGTTGTTGCCCGTGATCTGCGAGAACATGGAAATGCTCGCGCCGACGATGACTGCGGGACGGATCCACGGCTTGAACAGATCCTTCCAGGTACCGACCTCCTGGTTCTGGGTCACGGTCTGGATCTCGGCCACCTCGGACTCCGCGGCGGCGTGGTTGCCACGTACGCGCTCGAGGACCTTGATCGCTTCGCGCTGACGTTCCTTCACCACCAGCCAGCGCGGGCTCTCCGGCAACACCAGCATACCCAGCAGCAGCACGATGGCCGGCACGACGCCGAGGCCGAACATCCAGCGCCAATGCTCGCCGAGTACAAAGCCGGTGAAGTACGCGATGGTGATGCCGAACACCACCATGAACTGGAAGAGCACCACCATCTTGCCGCGATGCTGTGGGGGCGCCACCTCGGCGATGTACACCGGAATGATCTGCGTGGAACTGCCTGCGGAAAGACCGAGCAGAAAACGCGAGGCGATCAGCAGCTCGACGTTCGGCGACATCGCCGATGCGATCGAGCCGAGCGCGAACAGCACGCCGACGAAGACCACCATGCGCTTCCGGCCGAAGCGATCGGACAGCGGGCCCGTGCCAAGGCAGCCGAACAGCGCGCCGAAGATGATGGCACCGGTCACCAGCTGCTTGGCCGTGTCGTCCAGCGCGAATTGCCGGCCAAGGCCGAGTAGCGCGACGCCGATGATGCCGGTGTCGTAGCCAAACAACAGTCCGCCGAGGGCGGCAACCACCGCGATACCTACGACCAACCCCAGATGCGGCGTGGCTGTCGCCGGGGCATCCATCGTGTCACTCACTGTGCGCATGGTTCATCTCCAGCTCGACGCGAGCCCGGAAGTCGGCGCGACCGGCGGTCGCGGCAATGAGGCGAGCATTCGGCTCGTCGGTGTTTTCGATCCAGTCCAGCGCGTCGTCCCGACTTCGCCCGTAGCGCATGTGGCGCGCCAGTAACTGGGCCTTGCGCTGCTGGCCGTCGACATCGACGTACCAGGCCTCGTCCAGCAGGCCATGAATGCCGGACCATGGGCCCTCGTCGAGAAGGAGGTAGTTGCCCTCCGTAATCACCAGCGGCACATCGGCGGCGACGGGAATCTCGCCGGCCACGGCCTCCTCGATCTCACGATGGAAGGCGGGGGCATAGACGGTTTCACCGGGGACCGGACTTCGAAGACGTCGCAGCAAGGCGACATAGCCAAAGGCGTCGAACGTGTCGTGGGCGCCTTTGCGCTCGGCGCGATCCAGTCGCTTGAGCTCGGCGTTGGCAAGGTGGAAGCCGTCCATCGGAACGATGACGGCGGCCTTGCCCAGGTGGGCAGCCAGTTGCGCTGCCAGGGTGGACTTCCCTGCTCCGGGTGCACCGGCGATACCGAGAATCCGGCGTCCTCCGCGTGCCATGAGCGCGTCCACGCGCTCGCGAACCTTGTTGTCGATCATGCTCTCACCAGCGGATACCTGCCATGAAAGCTAACGGTCGTCATGTTATGAACGAATGAAATTCTTGCCGCAAACCCCGTAGGAGCCGCTTCAGCGGCGATCCCGCGCAGCGGGAAGACTTCTTCCGATAAGGACGAAGTGAGCGGACATTAGCAGGCCTACAGTCCGCAAAACCCCGGCGGCATATAGGTGCCATCCCCTCCCGCGATGGCAAAAACCATGAGTACTCAACCCCTACCGAATGCCCCTGCTCCGGCCAAAGGCGGCTGGCTGGCCGTGGCTGCCGTGACGCTGGCGGCCTTTGCTTTCGTCACTACCGAGTTCCTGCCGATCGGACTGCTTCCACAGATCACCGGCGAACTGCACCTCAAGACCGGTATCGGCGGCCTGATGGTGACCACGACCGGCCTGGTCGCGGCGGTTGCGGCGCCGTTGACCACGGTGCTCGCCGGTCGCGTCGACCGCCGCAACGTACTGCTCCTGTTGTCGGTGCTGCTGATGGYCGCCAACGTCGTGGCTGCCTCGGCCACGGGATTCGCCACCATGCTGGTCGCACGCGCCTTGCTCGGCATCGCCCTGGGCGGGTTCTGGGCCGTCGCATTGGCGGCGGCGGGTCGACTGGTGAAGCCCGAGCAGGCGGCGCTGGCGACGGCCACCATGTTCGCCGGCATCACCTTCGCCACGATCATTGGCGTGCCGCTGGGCACCCTGATCGGCAGCGTCGCGTCCTGGCGCTACGCTTTCCTCGCCACGGGTGCGCTGGTCTTCGTCGCCCTCATCGCGCAGTTCTTCCTGCTGCCGCGCCTGCCCTCGGATACCGTAGTGAAGACGGCCGATTTCAGCAGCCTCCTTCGCCGCTCCGCCTCGCGCCTGAGCCTCATCATGATGGCCGTTGTCATCGCCGCGCACTTCACCGCGTACACCTACATCGCCCCCTTCCTGATCGAGCGCGCCGGCTTCGACGAGCACGGCATGACCGCGGTGCTGCTTGGCTTCGGCGTGGTCGGCTTCATCGGCAATTTCCTCGCCCCGAAGGCGATCGCGAAGGACCTGCGCTGGTCGTTGGCCGGCACGATGGTCCTGCTCGGCGCCACCATCTTCGCCTTGCCGTTGCTGGGTGCGTCGCACCTCGGCGCGAGCGCCGACATCCTGCTCTGGGGCATGGCCTATGGCGCACTCCCGGTGGCGCTCAGCGTGTGGGTCTCACGTTATGCCGGCGACCACGCGGAAGCGAGCTCCGCACTGTTCGTCATGACCTACCAGCTCGCGATTGCGGCCGGTTCGTTCCTTGGCGGTCGCGTGGTGGACAGCGCCGGCGTGGTGCCGGCACTGGTGGTCGGTGGCGTCGCGGTCGTCATCGCACTGGTGTTGCTCTTCACCTTCGGCGGACGCAAGCCGGCGTTCGCTGCGCCCGCCGAAGCGTCAGTGCATTAAACCAGCATGCCGCCGGATACCTCGATGCGCTGACCGCTGATCCAGCGGTTATCGTCCGACAGCAGCGACGAGATCATCGCGCCGAGGTCGTCCGGCAATCCCACGCGACCCAGGGCGGTCATGTCGGAAATGCGCTTGGCCAGCTCGGGGGTGTCACGCACCATACCACCGCTGAAGTCGGTGGCCAYGGCACCCGGCGCTACCGTGTTCACGGCGATGCCGCGGGGGCCGAGCTCTGCGGCCATATAGCGTGTCAGCACTTCGACGGCGCCCTTCATCGCACCATACGCCGAGCTGCCAGGCATCGACACACGCGCAAGGCCAGACGAGATGTTGATGATGCGCCCGCCGTCCGCGATGAGCGGCAGCAGCTTCTGGGTCAGCAGGTACACGCCCTTGAAGTGGACGTTGTAAATGGCGTCCAGTTCCTCTTCCGTCGTCTGGTCGAAGGCGTTGTGCAGGGACTGGCCCGCGTTGTTGACCAGGTAGTCGAAGCGATGCGCCCCGAGTTCAGCGAGCGCAGCCTTCGCGCGTTCGACGAAGTCGGCGAACGATGCCGCGACACCGGTATCCAGCTGAAGCGCGATAGCTCGCCTTCCCYGCGCTTCCACCGCCGCAACAACCTTCGCCGCTTCTGCCTGATTCTCGCGGTAGGTGAAGATGCTATCGACGCCGCGCGCCGCCAGGTGGACCACGGTGCTGCGGCCGATGCCACGGCTGCCGCCGGTAATGATGGCGATCTTCGCCATGCTATTCGTTGAGTTTTCGTTGGTCACGAGCTGTCCTTTGGAGGGTGGGCCTGGACAAACGATAGGCCGGCGGGGCTCCGGACTGAATGCGCGAACCCGGCCCATTCTTGCCTGATCCTGCTCGCCAGCATAGGAT
>NZ_JBFUJE010000258.1:0-5575 GCF_056401535.1 Luteibacter sp. P4_E6
AGCTACAACCGCGAACACCAGAACACCGTGCAGGGCGCGACGAAGGAGGAGATCGACCGTGACGGGTGGCGCTTCGGGCTCGGTAACGATCCGACCGTGCAGAACTACAAAGGCGCCAATAACGCGGCCTACTATTCCAGTTTCACCTATGTCGGGCTGGCCAGCCAGGTGGCCGGCTGGGATGTCGACGATAAGCTGTACCTCAATACCTTCGATCACTGGGCGCGCAAGACCGCCGACGCTTCGGACATCGATCCCGCCGACAACGGTGTCACCTTCTACGACGCGAAAGGCAAGAAGGTCGCGACATCGAAGACCGACCTGCCGGGCAAGCTCGCCGATTCCGGCTTCCATGCCTTCGGCAACGTACTTCGCCTCGGTCGCGACCTGGGTGACGGCACGCTGCTCACGGGTATCTGGCTGGAGCGCAGCCTGGATGCGCGGTACCAGTATCCAGTCGACCTGACGACCGGTGCGAAGACGGGCACCAAGTATGGCCCTGTCGACAACTACCTTCTCGACGATCGCACGGACACGGTGCAGCCTTATCTTCAGTACGACTGGAAGGTGACCGACGCCATCACCGTGAGCCCGGGCGTGCGCTACTCCGAGGTGACGCGAAGCATCGACGCGCCGCTGAACAAGGTGTCACCGCCGGTGCCGCTCAGCGCCGAAGCCACTTACCACGCCGCCCTGCCATCGATCAGCGTGCATGATCGCCTCAGCGACTCGTGGAGTGCTTATGCGCAGGCGGCGGAGGGCTTCCTTGCGCCGCCGATCGATGTGATCCAGGTCAACGGCTCGCACAGCCTGCAACCGGAGAAGACGAAGAACTACCAGCTCGGCACGGCTTATGCGTCAAGCAAGCTCACCTTCGGCGCTGATGTCTACTACATCAACTTCTCCAACTTCATCACGGAAACCCAGGTCACAACCGACAACGGCAACGAGGACACCTTCATCAATGGTGGCGGCGCCATCTACAAGGGTGCCGAAATGGAAGCCACCTTCGCCCTTACGCGTGCCTTGAGCCTTTACGGCAACGCCAGCTACAACAAGGCGACCTACAAAGGCAGCAGCGTGCAGGTCGCCGGTACGCCCAAGGTCACGGCAGCCCTGGGTCTGCTCTACAGCAACACCAATGGCTACTTCGGTTCGCTGATGGGCAAGTTCCTTGGCCACCAGTATGGACTGGACAACACGACCGATGACGCCGGTAATATCCAGTTCGCCAATGACCAGCGCATCGCCGGCTACTTCAGCGTCGACGCCGCGGCAGGCTACCGGACGGACAAGGGCCCGGCAGGCACCAAGGGCTACTCGATCAGCGTCGACGTCAATAACCTGTTCAACGTGCACAAGCTCACCGGCTACGCAGGGACGCAGGCGGTGAGTGGCGATCCGCTCTACTTCGGCCTGCCTGGCCGCGGCATCTTCCTCGACCTGTCGGTGAAACTATGAGACGCGCGCTCGCACTGCTCTTCTCACTCGCCGCGGCGACGGCATGCGCCGCCCACGCGCCGTCTGCCGAAACCACGCAGATCGACATCGTGCTGATGCGCCACGGTGTCCGATCGCCGACCAAGCCTGCGGAGACCTATGCCGCCTATGCCGAGGGCGAGTGGCCGACGTGGCCGGTCGCGCCGGGCATGCTCACCCTGCACGGCCACCAGGGCATGACGGCCATCGGGGGACGCCTTCGCCGGCTACTCCTGGACGACGGCACGATCGCGGCAACCTGCCCCGAGCCGGCATCGTTCGTGGTGATCGGCGACAGCACGCCGCGCAACCTCGAGAGCGCCGGTGCGCTCGTCGCGGGTCTGGCACCGGGATGCCACGGCTCCTTCCTCGCTGTCGCGGGAGCAGCGAACAATCCGCTCTTCCACTTCGTCAAGGACACGGGCAAGGGCAAGGCAGACGAGGATGACGACGATGCTGCCGTGGACGCGCCCTCCCCGCCGCCCGTACTCGCCGAACTGCAGACGGTCCTTCTCGGCTGCACGCCGGCCGCTTGTGCCAACGTCGCGGCAACCCGGCACAAGAAGCTGCTTCTGGATGCTCCCGACCATGTAGCCAAAGCCATGAAGCTCGCTGGCACGCTCAGCGAGAACCTTATGCTTGGCTATGTCGAAGGCCTGCCGATGACCGCTGTCGCCTTCGGACGCGCGGATGCCACTGTGCTCGGCCGCCTGATCACCCTGCACAACGCGCAGTTCGCCGCAACGAAGAAATCCATGCCCGCCGCTGCGAATGCCGGTTCCAACCTCGTCGCACACATCGTCGCCAGCCTGGATGCCGCGCATGGAACCCGGCCTGGCGTCGCCCCGCTATCGACCTCCGGCCACGGTGTCGTCGTCCTGGTCGGGCATGACACCAACCTTGCGAACGTTGCCGGCGTCCTCGGCCTGGACTGGCATGACGAGCAGGTGCCCGACGATTATCCGCCCGGGGGCGCGCTGGTCTTCAGCCTGGTCCACCGCAAAACGGGGGACATCGTCCGCGTCCGCAGCCTGATGCCGTCCATGGATGCGCTTCGCGCCACTCACTTCGACGATGTCACGGCGAAAGCCGTTCGTGTGCAAGGTTGTCGCGTGATCGGCGAGTGCACCGTCGGGGAATTCGACGCGCTCGCGCGCAAGGCCGTGGATCCGGCACGCGTGGATACGTCGCTACCCGCCATGACCGCGACTCAGGGGGAGAACAGGAAGTAGACGAAGCACACGAAGATCGTCAGGTGCACCGCGCCCTGGAGCAGGTGCGTCCTGGCGCTCGAAAACGTGAGCAGGGAGAGCACAAGCGTCAGGACGAACAGGATCAGGTCGGTGTGTTCCAGTCCGAGGATGACCGGGTGGTGGGTCATCTGGCCAATCACCAGGATGGCCGGAATGGTCAGGCCGATCGTGGACAGCACCGAGCCGAGGAAGATGTTCACGGCGCGCTGCRGGTCGTTACGGCTTGCCGCGCGAATCGCCCCCATGCCCTCGGGCAAGGCGACGAGGATCGCCATGGTGAGCCCGCCCATGGCGGCCGGGGCATTCAGCGTCTCCACGACGTAATCGACGGGGATAGCGAGCTGGTCGACCAGGAAGACCACGGGAATCATGTAGGCGATGAGCAGCGCCGCGGATACGAGGGGCCCGTGGCGCGACCGCACCTCCGCGTCGCTGTCGCGAGCCGTGGATGCATCCGTGGTGAAGTACCCCTTCATGCGTTTCGTCTGCAGGCCGAGGAAGGTCGCGTACAACGTGAGTATCGCGACCACCAGGAACATCTGGTGAGCGAACGGCAGCGGCGACCCCTCCGCCACGTTCGTGAAYCGGGGCAACACCAGGCCGAGTACGCCCAGGGGAATGATCAGGCCAAGGTAGGCATTCGCACCCTGAAGGTTGTAAGCCTGCTCGCGGTGTTTCCATCCGCCCCACAGCAGCGACAGGCCGACCATGCCGTTGAGCACGATCATGGTCACCGAGAACAAGGTATCGCGTGCCAGCGTGGGGTTGTTCGCTCCGTGCAGCATGACGGCCGAGATGCTCATGATCTCGATGGACGTCACCGCGATGGTGAGCACCAGCGTGCCGAGCGGTTCGCCCAGATGATGGGCAAGTCGCTCCGCATGCCTGAGCACCGCGAGGGCGGAGCCGAGGATGACGACGAACAGCCAGACAAACATCAGGATGAGCCACGCCCGCGACTCGAGGCCGGCCAGGAGTGAGTCATGCATGCCCAGGAAAACCGCGCAGGTCGCGGCGGTGATGACCAGGAACCCTTCCTGTCGTGCCAGCGCGGTCGGTGTAGTCATGCCTGCTCCCCAGTAGAACTGCCTAGCCCCGGAGCGTGATCCTACGCTCGTCGGCGGCCCGCCGCGCGGACGACGAAGCAAGCAGCGCGTGCGGCATCGATCCTCAGGGCGACGGCACCGGGCCGCCGGTGTCGCCGATCAGGGACACGGCATCGAGCAGGCGCTGCTCGCGTACATCGAGCGCGTTCTGCTGGGTGCTGTACAGCGTGGTCTGCGCCGTGACGGCGGTGGTGTAGTCGACCGTACCCGCCTTGTATTCGTTGAAGGCAATCTCCGAACCTCGCGTAGCATCGCTCACCGCGGCGTCGAGCACCTCGGCCTGCTGGGCCAGGATGCGGATGCCGGCAAGATCGTCCTCGACGTTCTGCAGCGCCGTGAGTACCGTGCCACGATAGTTCGCCACGGACGCTTCATAGGACGCGCGTGCGGCCGCGACCTGGCCATGCCGCGCACCGGCGTCGAAGATCGTCTCGCTCACGTCGGCACCCAACGACCAGACGTGATTGGCCACGTGTAACAGGCCGGCCAGGGGCGATTGCGAGAATCCATCCGCACCGGAAAGCGTGATATCCGGATAGTAGGCGGCCACCGCGACGCCGATCGCGGCATTCTGCGCAGCCATGTCCCGTTCGGCGAYGGCGATGTCCGGCCGACGCTGGAGCAGCGTCGACGGCATCCCGACCGGAACCGAGGGTAAGGTCGGCAGTGCGGTGCTATGGGGAATGTCGAGTTCCTCGGGGGTCTTGCCAACCAGCACGGCAATCGCGTGCGCGTATCGCGCCCGTGAGACACCTAGCGCGATCAGACTTGACTGCGCGTTCTCCAGTTGCGTGCGCGCTGCAATGACGTCCGACGGCGGCGTGATACCGGCGTTGCCCTGGTTGGCCACGACGCGCAGGAACTCCTTGTAGGCATCGACGGTATGCGTCAGCAGATCGATATTGGCGTCGGTGACGCGAAGGTCGATCACCGCCGTGGCCAGCGCCACCTGCTCGGTCAGCGTGGCGTTGGCGAGGGTCGCGGCTCCGGCGTCGGCCGTCGCCTTGCTTTCTTCGACGGCACGACGCGTCTTACCCCAGAAGTCGGGCGCCCAGCTCACGTTGCCTTCCAGCGAACCCGCCGTGCGGATGCCCGGATTCACCGAAATGCTGTTACCCGTGCCGTTGCTGGCGCTGCGCTGCTTCGTGGCGGATCCGGTCACACCGATGGTCGGGAACAGCCCGCTACGTGCGATCTGTACCTCCGCCAGCGCCTCCTGATAGTTCGCGTAGCTCTGGCGCACGGTCTGGTTCGACACCGACACCATCGGTTCGAGCTGGTCGAGCAAYGGGTCGTGGAACACCGCCCACCAGTCACCCTTCGGCGCGGCGTCGTCGGGCTGGGCCGGACTCCAACCCGGCGTCTCCTTGAAGGCGACGGGCATGGCGACATCGGGCTTCTTGTAGTCGGGGCCGACCATGCACCCGTGCAGTAACCACGCGATCGACGCGACGAGGAGGGTTCGGGAAGTCTTCATAGGGCTGTGCTCGCGTCGACGTGGTTCCATGGCAGGCGGGCATTCCACCGTGCCAGCCTGGCGCGGAAACCGTCCAGGTAGAGATAGATCACCGGAGTGGTGTAAAGCGTGACGATCTGGCTGAGGATCAGTCCGCCCATGACGGTAATGCCCAGCGGCTGGCGCAACGAAGCGCCCTGCCCGATACCGATCGCCAGCGGCACCGCGCCAAGAACGGCAGCCGCGGTGGTCATCATGATCGGGCGCAGGCGGATCACGGC
>NZ_JBFUJE010000259.1:0-5574 GCF_056401535.1 Luteibacter sp. P4_E6
CTCATAATCCTTTGGTTCCAGGTTCGAGTCCTGGTGGGCCCACCAAGCGCGCTGTGCCATGGCTTTTGACCTGGCTGGTACGCGCCAACAGTCTCCAGGCAGCCATTTTTCACAACAGTGCATTGTGGAATGTCGCCATTTCGCCCGGGGTAGGCGGCAACCATGTTGGTTGCTCATCAACTCTCCCGAGGCTCGAAAATGACCAGGCAAGCGCTTATTGTCGTCGACATCCAGAACGACTATTTCCCCCGTGGCAAGTGGATTCTTGAAGGCGTAGAAGCCACTGCGGACAATGCGGCACGGATCATTGCAGCCGCCCGCCGGAACGGCGACCTTGTCGTCCATATCCGCCATGAAACGCTGGCCGAAGGTGCCCCGTTCTTCGTCCCCGGGACGGATGGCGCGGAACTGCACGCGAAGGCCATGAACCTTGCCGATGAAACCGTGATCGTGAAGCACTTCATGAATCCGTACCGCGAAACGCCRCTCAAAGCGATGCTGGACAGCCGCGGCATCGAGAACGTCACGGTGGTCGGCAACATGAGCCACATGTGCATCGACGCCGTGACGCGAGCCTCGGATGACTTCGGTTTCAAGGCCACCGTGATCCACGATGCTTGTGCCACTCACGACCTCGAGTTCAACGGCGTGCAGGTCCCGGCCAGTCAGGTCCATGCCGCCTTCATGGCGGCCCTGCAGTTCGGCTATGCCAAGGTCGAATCGACCGAGACTTTCCTCGGCGTGTAAGTCGACGTTTCGGGATCGCGCTCCGTCACCTGGCGCCTGTACTCGCCCTCGTTGAAGCCGGTCAGGTTATCCTTAACCTGACTGGTCATTCTTCAGTGAAATTAAAGCGATCCGATGAAGTCACGCTCCTTCGCCCAGCTGTTTGGCGTGTTGATCCTTGCCTGGGTCGCTCTCAATCTTCCGCTGCTGCTTGGCCTGCGCGTCCTTCCCGGGGACGCCATGAACGAGTTCTACCCGATGGTGTACTTCAACGTGCACAGCATCCGGACGGGCCTCGCACCCTGGTGGAACCCCCTCATCTTCGGCGGCTACCCGCAAATTGCGGACCCCCAGGCCATGCTGTTCTCTCCGCTGCTGATGGCCTGGATGCTGCTGCGCACCGACCCGGGCACGACCTGGTTCGTATGGGCCGCGCTCTTGCACGTGCTGATGGGAGGCGGTGCGTTCCTGGCGCTCATGCGCCGGTTCGGCAGTACGGATTTTGGCGCCACACTGGGCGCCATCGTCTTCATGGCGGGCGGCGTCGCCGCATCGCGCATCCAATACGTACCGATCGTTCTGGCTTACAGTTTCCTCCCCGTGACGCTGCTGGCACTGCGTTGGTTTCTCGACCGGCCAGCCGTGTGGCGAGGTGCCATCGCGGGTCTCGCCGCTGGCGCCATTCTCGTTGAGCCGGTGCAGCTGACCTACCTGATCGGGCTGATGCTCGTCCCCTATGCCGCCTGGGTAGTGGCGGCTCGCTGGCCATCCTGGACGCCACAGCTACGTTATCGTGTCATCGCTGGTGCTGTCCTCGGCGGCGGTATCGCGATCGCGATGGCGCTGCCTCAGCTGCTCCTGAGTTACGCCTTCGTAGCGGTCTCCAATCGCCCCCAGCTTCCACTCGAGTCTGCGACATCGATGTCCGTCGACTGGCGCACCTTCCTCACCCTGTTCGACCCGAACGCGCTGCAAAGCCTGCGTGGGAAGTACACCGGTGCGGTCGATCCCATTGAGACCTTCCTCTACATCGGCGCCCTTCCGTCGCTGCTGTTCTGCATGGGCCTCAGGAAGGCATGGGCCGTCCCCGTACAACGACGTCACCTCATTTTCTTCGGCGTCACGTCGATCGCCGCGATCGTCTACATGGTGGGTGGCCATACGCCTATCTACGGCTGGCTCTACCACGCGTTGCCAGGAATAAAACAGTTCCGACGGCCTTCTGACTCCGCATACCTCCTGAACGTGGCACTCGCCATCGCCGTCGCGTTCGGGGCTTCGCACGTCGACCTCGCCAATCGCCGACGGATGACCTGGCTGCTGGCGGCGACGACCTGCTGGCTCCTCCTCGCCAGCCTCGCCATGTGCGGGACGGGCGAGGGCTGGCAGGCCGCCAGCATCGTCGCGCCGATGGCTGCGGCCGCGGCGCTATGGCATGCACGCCGCTCGACGAATACCCGGCACGTGGCGATCACCCTGCTGGCGGTAGTCGTCGTGGACTACCGCTGCTTCAACCTCAACGGCGAGTTCAACCAGCGCGGCGATGCGGGAAAGAAGTTCAGGGAGAACGCGGCGGTGACCTTCCTCGCGACGCGACTGCGCGAGACCCCACCGGGTGCATTGCCCCCGCGTATCGAAGCCACCGACCTCGGCGCGGGATGGAAGAATCTCGTCGTGCTACGCGATCTGCCGGCGACACACGGTTACGGGCCGCTGCGCTGGGTGATCTTCGACCGCTTGTACGGCGCGTATTCGGACGGGGACGGTCCGCGCCCGACCACGGTCTACAATCCGGATCCTTCCGGCGCCATGAACCGTATGCTCGGCGTGGCCTACGTCGCGCTGCCCGCGGGGACATCCACACTTTCCTGGCAATACCCTCCGGCGTTGCCAGCGTCACGGGTCTACGCGGACGACAAAACGGAGATCATCCGCACGACATCGTCACCCAGCGTTGTCGCGCCCACCGAGGCTATCGTGCTGCCCCTGGGATCGCTGCCCTCGCCTGCGGAGTTTGCCTCCGCCGACTTTGGTCACACTGTCTTTCTTACCCCGCGCGATCAGGCGGACGCTGACCTGGTCACGCAGGACGCCGCGACCTGCACGGGCCAGCTCACGATACGGACATCGCAGGCAACCAACGTCCGCACGGACATCAAGACGTCTGGCGTGGCGCCAGGGTGGCTGGTGATGTCGGGTCAGGATTTTCCCGGCTGGGTGACACGTATCGACCGGCAAGAGGTGCCGCACCACCGGGCGAATGGGCTGGTGCGCGCCGTCTGCGTCCCGGCGGGTGAGCACACGGTTACGTTCACTTATCAGCCGTGGCGCATGGTCAGCGAGGTGCTGGGGCGACCCGCCGCGTGGCGGTGAAGGTAAGTGGTTCGCTCGACAGGGGCTAGTCGAACCGATGGTCGGTGTGTTGCGCGGCCAGCTCGAACTTCATGCGCTTCAGCCAAGGCTTAAGACGCTTGATGTCGTCGAACACACGCATATCGCGTTCGACCAGTTTGATGTGCTCGCGCAAGCTGGTGATTCGAGCGGTGAAGACGCGTTTGACGTTCTTCGGCGTTACGGACGACATCGGATCCATTCGGCTTCTCATCAGATAGTTGAGTTGAATCTCACCGAGCTCTGTATCGAGATCGCTCAGCTGCTCTTTCAGGATCGCGTTCCAGCGCTTGAGCTTTTCCTCGCCGACATTTTCCAGGGCCGCCTGGTCAATGTGCTCCAGCTCCAGCTGGATTTCGAGCAGATCGAGCAGGCTCCGGCTGGCATAGGCCGTGTTCACCCGTTTCATCAGGGCAACCTTCCGTTCGCGCTCGACAGGATCACTCTCGCGATCGGGATGCAGCACGCTTGCCAGTTTTCGGTATACCTCGCGAATCGATAGATGGATTTCCGCCTGCTCGGCGCGCGCACGCTCTTCGGCCGCTTCCTGCTTTGGCGTCTTCTTGCGCTTCGCGTGATACGCCGCCCTCTCTGCCCGCGCTTGCTCGTCTCGCTTGTCGAGTTGCTCCTGCACATGCCGGAGAACGTCGTCGGGCGAACTGAGATCGACATCGTCGCCGATGTCGATATCGAACGTGGCCTTCAGGTCATTCCGCAGGTCCTCCATGGCCTCAGCTTCGACGTCAGCATCCGGCGCCTTGTAGCGCTCGTAAATCTCAGCGAGCGAAGGATCGTCGACGGACGGAAGAATGAGCTCCGCGAAGTAACAGATCAGATCGGCGACCGTCTGACGCTCGCCTTTGGTAAGCGCCTTCTCGCCGTAGGATTCGTCGAGGCGCTGCACCATCTGAATACGCACCGTGTCGAACTCATCCTTGAGGGGTTCGAACTCGTCGTTGTATCGCCGCTGGAATTCGGGACCGAACGCCTCCCATTCGGCCAACGAAGCCCGGCGCTTCTCGATTCTGGCGATCAGCGCGTTGAACGCTTTCTGGCCTTTTGAAAGGAGCCGGTCGGCGCCAGCGCCAGTCGCGCCGATGGGGTTGAGCGTTTTCTTCACGATGAAGCGATTCCGGGAGCACGAGATGATGCGCCGGATATGTTAAGGCATCAGGTCGTTGTCGCTGTCGCGTTGGTCCAGCCGGTGGAAGTGGCGCGGCTGCATCCGCTCCCTACCGGGACCGAGACGCTTGCGCTTATTGATATTTACATCAATAATAGGGCTTCACTAGCCAATACTTGACGTATTTATCAAATGCAAACTCTGGCTGAACTCGGCGAGGCTGTTGCCACCAGGCGCAAAGCGCTTGGCCTGAAGCAGGCCATGGTCGCTGAAAGCGCAGGAATCACCCCAGAGTCGCTATCGCGTTTCGAGCGCGGGAGATCGGCGGAATTTGGCTCGCGCAAGCTGCTAGCGGTGCTGGCCGTCATCGGCATGGAACTGCACTTCATCGAAGAGGGTGCATCCGGCTCATTGGATGAACTTCGCAAGGAGCGGGGAGGCACATGAAGCTGTCGGTCTACGTGCTGGGGCGCGACGTGGCTACGCTGGAGTCGGTGGGCGATTTCCGCAGCGTGCTCACTTACAACGCGGGAACGGCACCCAACGATTTCGTCTCGCTAACAATGGGCGTACGCACCGAGTCCTGGGGTTGGGACGATACGCTACCTCCGGTTCTACAGATGAACCTCCCCGAGGGCTATCTTCTCCAGGTGCTGCAAGAAAAGTTCGGGCCGCACGTCGGCGCCAGTCCGTTAGCCCTGCTTTCCGTCGTAGGTCGCAACATGGTGGGGCGTCTGCAAGTCGCAGCGCCTGGCGCCAGGTTGGATGAACCGACCGAGCCTATCGAAGTTTCCGCGCTGCTAAAGGGTGACAATTCCGAAGAAGCGTTCGCCGAACTGGTCCGCCAGCACGCGACCAGCGGTGTGTCGGGCGTCGTGCCCAAATTCCTGGACGCTCAGGACGAGCGCATAGCATTGGGGCCGCACCATAAGGCAACGCTGCTAACGCGCCGGCACATCATTAAAGGCTCTTCGCGCTTATTACCCTTTGCAGCTTTGAACGAACACCTGTGCATGCGGGTCGCCGCTAAGGTCTCACCGGCCGCAAAAACCGAAGTCTCCCAGGATGGTCAGGCACTGGTGGTGCACCGTTTTGACGTGGACGAGCATGGCCAGCCGCGGTGGGGAATGGAGGATTTCTGCGCACTGCTCGGCATGCGCCCGTCAGCGAAATACGACGCCACTTGGGAGCGTGTCGCGAAGGCGGTGCGAGATCATGTCCCGGGCACGTTGCGAATCAATACCTTTCGCCAACTGGCGACCACGCTGCTGCTTACCTATGCATTGCGAAACGCCGACTGTCATTCCAAGAACATCGCGCTTCTCTACACCTCG
>NZ_JBFUJE010000260.1:0-5536 GCF_056401535.1 Luteibacter sp. P4_E6
CCATGGGATCACGGCCGAAGGTCACCGATGCCGTGACCCGGGCGTCGGGAATCGACATACCGGCACGGGCGGCGAGCAGACTCAACGCACCGTGGAAGCACGCGGCAAAACCGGCCGCGAACAGTTCTTCGGGATTGGTACCGCCACCCGGACCACCCAGTTGGGCAGGCATGCGAAGCTCGAGATCGAGCGTGCCGTCGCGCGAGCGCGCCACGCCCGATGCACGGCCATGCACTGCCTCCCCGCCCGAGACGCTCACCACAGCGGTGTACAGCGGCGCGAAGTCCGCGCCTGTATAGCGGTCGAGGAACGAAACGGGCGGGCGCGTCGGTTTCATCGGTTCGTACGCGTCACGGTCAGGCCGCCGCGCCAGACCGCGCAGCCTCGGCCTGGTTGAACCAGGTCGCGAAGTCGATCTTGCCAAGCGTCGCACCCGGGCCCGGCACCAGCGAGTTCTCCTGCAGCACCGTGCCGAAATACAACGCCTTCGGATCCGGAATCACCTGGCGCGGATCCTTTGTCGCCGCGAGGTAACGCTGAACCAGATCGGCCATGCGGATCTTGTCCGGGCCACCGATTTCGATGATGCCGTTGACGGGTGCACCCACTGTCGCCGTGGTCATCGCATCGGCGACATCGTCGGAGGCGATTGGCTGCATATATCCCGTGGAAAGATGTACCGACTCACCCTTCGCGCTGGCCTGGACGATTCCCTTGAGGAATTCGAAGAACTGCGCTGACCGGACGATGGTGTACGGCACACCCGAATCATGGATCAGTTTCTCCTGAACGACCTTCGCGCGCAGGTAGCCGCTGTCCGGCAGTTCGTCGGTACCCACGACGGAGAGTGCGACGTGGTGCTGCACTCCCGCCTTCACTTCGGCCGCAGCGATATTGCGGCCCGACGTCCGGAAGAAATCGAGCACATCCTGGTCCGCGAACGACGGCGAGTTGCTCAGGTCGAGCACGGTGTCCACCCCCGTCATGGCCGCATCGAGCCCCTCACCTGTCATGGCATTGACCCCTGATGACGGCGACGCCGGGATGACGTCATGGCCGAGGGTGCGCAGACGGGGAACGACCTTGCTACCGATGAGGCCTGAGCCACCGATGACGAGAATTTTCATGGGGTATCTCCTGTTCGTACGAACATGGCGCCGCGGTCCGGATTCGGCGTGGCGAGTGTGGAAACAGTAGGCTGGCGCTGCGCCTCCCGGTAGAACCCCGGGGAGGACTACCGTGTTGCCTTTTGTGCACCAATCACCCGACGGCGGCCAGCAAGGCCACGACCGAGAGGCCACCGGCGCATTGCAGGTCCAGCGCGCGCACACGCGTGATCATGTAGTCGATGAAGACGCGAATACGCGATGGCAATTGTTGGCGGCTCAGATAGCAGATGTAGTGTCCGCGATCGTCAGGTGCGTACTGCGGAAGGCACGCCACCAGCTGTCCGGATCTCAGGTGCTCACACACCTGATAGGCAGCCAGCTGCACAAGACCGCGGCCATCCAGAGCCGCATCCATCAGGAGGTCGGTGTCGTTGAAGGTGAGCATCGCCTTGGGAACCACTTTCTGCAGGCGACCTTCGACCTTGAATTCCCACTCGTGGATACGCCCCGAGGCGAGCCGGAAGTTGAGGCATTGATGCTCCGCGAGCTCGGTAATCGTGCGCGGCAGCCCGTGCGTCGCCACATAGGCCGGCGATGCACAAACGACCATCTGCATGGGAATCAGCTGCCGTGCAATCACCTGGCTGTCTTCCATGCGCCCGTTGCGAAACGAGACATCGATCTGGTCCGTCGTGAAGTCGGCCGCGTGGTCGTCGAGCAACAGGTCTACCGCGATATCCGGATACATATCGCGAAAGCCGTTCAAGAGCGGCGCGACGACCTTACGGCCGAAGCCAACCGCCGAGCTGATGCGGAGCTGGCCTCGCGGCGGACCTTCGCGGAGCTCCTGCATGTCGGCCAGTGCCTGGGTGATGCGATCGACACCGGGCTTGCAGTTCTCGAAGAAGAGTTCTCCCTCACGGGTCAGCGCGTTACTGCGCGTCGTCCGGATGAAAAGGCGGGCGCCCACCTGCCCTTCCAGTTTCTGCACACTTCGGCTCACCGCCGATCGGCCGATGCCGAGGCGGTCGGCGGCCTTGGCAAAACTGCCTTCGTTCACCACGGCGATGAAAGCGATGACACCCGCGTAACTCGCGGAGAAGCTCGATGCCAGCGCGTCGGCGTGTTCGGCGACGACGAGACCTGGCGGGTTGTTGATAGTCATGATTTGTCTCCGCGTACGTTGTGCTCGTGCCGGACGGACTGGATATGGGAACGCGCTTGCTCCACGAGATCGCGGCTATGCCGTGCGTCGCAACGCAGCAAGGCCGCGACGTCGTCCACGCGCATGTCGAACACCTCGCTGAGGAGGAAGGCGACGCGTGCATCCAGAGGCAGTTGATCCAACAACGCCAGCAGCCCGGTCCAGACCACATCGGGTGAGTCTTTTAGTTCGTCCATACACAACAGACGCAGGCCGCACCGATCTTGTGACAGTTTCCCGAGGGATTTTCTGTAGGAGCCGATTCATCGGCGATAACCAGGTCGCCGAAACGCCATTGGTGCCCCTCACGCAACACGGTGATCCCGCGCACGGATCTACCGGGACGGGAGGCGCATGCCTAACCTCTGCGCTATTCCATTCCCCATCGCTAACGAGGCAATGACATGCGCGTCGATTATCAGAAGCAGTCCCCGGAACTGTTCAAGAAGTTCCTCGACTTCACCATGGCGTTCGGCCCTGACGCAGATCCCGGCGCAGGGCGTCGCCGATGAGATCTACGAGCGCGTCCGCACGCAGCTGTCCGAGAAGGAAATCTCCGACCTGACATTCTCTGTCATGGCAATCAATGCATGGAACCGCGTGAATGTGGCCTTCCACATCGAGCCGGGCATCTTTGACAAGGCGTATGGCCTCGAGAAGGCTAACCTTTCCTGAGTCCCGTTTTCCCGGGCGCGGCGCATGCCGCCTCGCCTCCTACCCTGCGAGGAATCTCCGATGCGRCACTTCAAGACGCTCGCCCTGCTCCTGGTGATGATCTGCGGCAACGCGGCCGCGCATGATCCTGCCGCCCACGGCGACGCGACGGCGCCGCAGGCCAGGGTGACCGAGAACATGACCAAGGCTCTCCCCGACTTCCCGGGCAAGGAGATCCTGACCATCACGGTGGACTACCCGCCCGGCGCCGTCGATCCGGTCCATCGTCATGGCGCGCACGCCGTCGTCTATGTGCTCGAGGGCTCGATCATCATGGGCGTGAAGGGCCAGAAGGAGCAGGTCCTCAAGGCAGGCGACACCTTCTACGAAGGCCCGAACGATATCCACACGGTCGGCCGGAACGCCAGCAAGACCGAGCCGGCCAAGTTCGTGGTGTTCCTTCTGAAGAACCAGAACGCACCGGTACTTATTCCCGTTCACTGAGGTGGTTCCACCAAGGCGGCCGGCGTTCGACTGACGTACCCTGTCACAGAGACCCAGGGAGCAACGTCTTAGTCTCTATGAATGACGCAACCGCCACGTTCACCGCGCTACGCCCGCGCCTGCAAGGCATTGCTTATCGGATGCTCGGCTCGATCTCCGAAGCCGAAGATGTCGTGCAGGATGTGTGGATCAGCTGGAACGAAGCCGACCGGGCCTCGATCGACAACGCCGAGGCCTGGCTGGTGACCACCACCACCCGGCGTTCGATCGACCGCCTGCGCGCGGCGAAGGCGCGTCGGGAGCACTATGCGGGCATCTGGTTGCCGGAGCCGGTCATGACGGAGGATTCCCGCTCGCCGGAGTCCCTGCAGGAGCTGGCCAGCGACGTCTCGATTGCCTTCCTGCTCCTGCTCRAACGCCTCACCCCCGAGGCTCGCGCAGCCTTCATCCTGCGCGAAGTCCTCGACTCGGACTATCCTGAAATCGCGCAGACCCTGGGCAAGACCGAGGCGGCATGCCGGCAGCTCGTCCATCGCGCCAAGGACCAGGTTCGCGACGAGCGCCCCCGCCAGTCGGTGACGCCAGCCACCCACCGCCATCTGATGCACCGCTTTGCCAGCGCCCTCTCCGCGGGCGACTTCCCCGCGATACGCTCCATGCTCGCGGCCGATGCCGTACTCATGGGCGACGGCGGCGGCAAGGTCAACAGCTTCCCGAAACCCATGGTCGGCGGCCAGCGCATCGCCCAACTCTTTTACGCGGCCAACCTCCGCTACAAGTACGGCCTGCGCCTGGAACTGGCGACCATCAACGGCGAGGCCTCGCTACTGCGTTTCCTCAACGGTGCCCTGGAATCGGTGCAGACCTACGTCGTCGACGGCGAGCACATCACCCAGATCCTCATACAGCGCAATCCCGACAAGCTCGAGCGCATCCTGCAAGCCCTCCACTAATCCGCCTTTTGTGGGAGCCGATTCATCGGCGATTGGGTGCTTGCATCAACCTTGCCCGCCGCCGCGGGATCGCCGATGAATCGGCTCCTACAGAAAGCAAAAAGCCCCTCGCAGAGGGGCTTTTCTCGTCAGCATGCAGCCAGCGATCAGCTGTAGCGGACTTTCTCGATCGAGTAGGTCTTCACGCCGTTGGGAGCGGTGAAATCGAACTCATCGCCTTCGCTCTTGCCGATAAGCGCGCGAGCAATGGGAGACGACACTGCGATAAGGCTCATCTTGATGTCGGCCTCGAGATCACCCACGATCTGGTAAGTCACTGCCACATCGGTATCCACATCGATCAGGTCGACGATAGCGCCGAACGCGACACGCTTACCCATCGTCAGGCGTTCGGTATCGATCACCTCGGAATTCGACAGCGCGCTTTCCAGCTCTTTAATACGGCCTTCGTTGAAACCATGCATCTCACGCGCTGCATGATACTCGGCGTTTTCCTTCAAGTCGCCATGAGCGCGAGCCTCAGCGACGGCCGCGACAATCTCCGGCCGTTTGACGCGCTTCCGGTGCTCAAGCTCGTCGCGCAGACGATCGGCACCCCTCTGGGTCATGGGAGGACGGCTGCTCATGCGTTCAGCTCCTTATGCAGTTCCTGCAGGCTGTTCACTTCGCCATTGGCATGGAAGTCGAGCGAATGCACGAGGGCACGCGCGCCTGCGACCGTCGTGGAATACGTGACGCGCTGCTGCAGCGCTTCGCGGCGGATCGAGAAGGAATCGGAGATGGCCTGCTTGCCTTCCGTGGTGTTGACGATATAGACCACTTCGCCGTTCTTGATCAGGTCGACGATATGCGGGCGGCCTTCGAGCACCTTGTTGATGCGCTCGCACGCCACGCCGTTGTCCTGCAGGAACTTCGCCGTACCCGAGGTGGCGACGACCACGTAGCCACGCTCGACGACGTCCCTGGCGATCGGCAGCAGGCGGTCCTTGTCGGCATCGCGCACGGATACGAACACCTTGCCCTTCGGCGGTGCCTTGATGCCAGCGGCCTCGTGGCCGCGCGCGAACGCGGCGCCGAACGTACGGCCCACGCCCATTACTTCACCCGTGGAT